>CAJWMA010000320.1 GCA_913042995.1 uncultured bacterium
AATCTCGATTTCATAGAAGGCGTTGGTCATTGTCTTGTCCGCACCGGACACGAATTCGGAAACCGTTCAGCCACCGCCGAGACAGCCGGATTTCTCGACTGTCAGGTAGTGATCGAGAGCCTCCCGGGTCGGGGTTTCGACGAGCATGACGGTCGGCATGATGGCCTCGACCTCTTCTCCTGACAGACGCTTCTTTGATACGACCGTTCTGCCGCTTCCCTCGAGCTCGAGCTCTTCAACAGGCTTCGCCGGGTTTTTTCCACCTTCGTTCGCGGCCTGGTCAGCGTCGAGCCACCGGCCGCTTCTCTTTGCGTGGCGCAGCGCCTGCTTGAGAACCTCCTGGGGAAAATTGAAGAAGGTCTGGAGTTTCTTACCCTGCGGATCAGAGTAGATGTTTCGCCAGGCACCCTCGAAAAAGCGAACGCCCTTCCTGGGTGTCTTGTAAGACTCCTGCGCGGAGATGTGAATCAATCCCCTGTAGATGTCCCCCTGGTAGCTTTCCTTGACCGCGAATTGATGGATCTTGTGATCCTTGGTGTTGGAAAGTCCTCCCTGGACAGTGAGGGTCGTTTTGAAGCCCTTGATCTTTGAGAGGTTTTTCGCGGCTTTTGCCAGCTGCGAATAGGGGGAGGGAACCTTTTTACTGGAAGAATCCTCCGCGAAGAGGAGACCCGTACAGGCGGTCATTAGCGCCGCGGGGAGCAAAGCCCTGGCGAAGAGAGATCTCATCATGTCACCTTTCTTTCGGGGTGATTTACGCTGACTTGGTTTCAGGTTAAGCGGGCCTTTTGCCCACAAGACGATTGTATTTCTATTCTGACCGTCGGAACAAGAATATTACTGTTGCGTGACGCAACAGATCTGTCACAAAACTGATTAAGTCGTTTTATTTTATGGGCTTGCGAGTTACCCGCAGGCCGCTGAGTATCGGCGGAAGCTCTCCTCGGGCTTTCAGCCTCAAGCGCAGATTTTCCCCCAGGGTGACATCATCGATTGTCTTGATGATGCTCCGCCGGGGTCCGCCGGTCTCGCCGGCAATGTCCAGCTTCTCGATCCGGGCGCTTCCATCGAGTTCTACATCAAAGACCCGTCGGCCAGCCTTGATGTCTTCCGGTTCGGCGAACACAAGCTGGACAGTGTAGAGATCCGTGCTGATTTTTTCCGCGGGCCTTCGCATATTCCAATGGCCGGCTACGTTCTCAGCCGGAACAGCCGCATCTTTTTTACACAGGAGTTGAGCTGGCGAGAGACTTACATCGGAGACCCGCAGCTCGTCGATGAGGTTGCCGCCGCCCTTGGCTCCCTTGGCGAGCGCGTATTTCGGTTTTTTATTGTCCCACCACAGGCCGCGGTTTGCCGGTCCCTGGTGTTCGCCGGCCAGCTCGCCATTGATATACAGGGCGCCGCGTCCGGTTGCGGCATCGTAGGTAAAGGCGATGTCGGTCCACTTGTCCTTGGGAAGCTCGTTGCCGGGCTCGAGCCGGATCTCCTTTTCATTGTTGTCGCCGGCCTCGTTGGCGACAAAGTATCGAACCCGGGCCTTCCGGTTGTCGAATACGAAGCCGTGCTGCTTATCTTTCCCTGACTCCCTGGCATCGACATAATCGATGTTAGAATTGACCCGCACTTTCAGCTCGACGGAGATGCTGGCTGGCGCGAGTTCCTCGTAGCCTTCGATCTTTGCATCGATCGCATCTTTGCTGCCGTCCTGTCCAAGGCTGCCGGCGATCTCCGGGTTGTCTTTGGCGTTTCCAGGAGAGTCGCCGTATAGCTTCGCACGGCTGGCGATGACAGGGCTTCGTCCTTTGACGAGATTTTCAAGCTCAAGGGGCCTGGCTTTTTTCTTCCTGAGGGGAATGATGATTTCTGCTTCTCCCTCGAGCAGAGAGGAGGCTACCCAGCGAAGCTCTCCAGCTTCCAGCAGGCTGGAGTGGATGCGCTTGTACCGGATGTCTTTGCCACTCAGCTTGACCTTGGCGTCAGGCGATGGGCCGCCCACGCTGGGGTAATCAATCCAATAGGCGCCGTCTTTCGCCCGGCGGTCTCCAGGCGCTCCGAAGTTGAGGCTGAGGTCGCTGATATCTTTGTCATCATTCTTGTAGGTGGTGAAGGTCCACATCTCGGCTTCGGGCATGTGTACAAAGGCGAGAGATGCCTGGTTCTGATAGGAGCAGGTACAGGTGCGAGTGTAGTCGGGGGCGTTGAGGATTCCCCCGGCCGGGATCAGGTTGGCTGTGCAGCCGGATCGAAAACCTCCGAGGTTACCGGTTCCCGAGTCGCTGGTCAGATCGTAGTAGCCCGCGGCGGCCGAGCGGAAGGTGATCATGTTGGGGCAGCCGATGGCGGTATTGCAGCCGTAGTTTCTCGTATAGGACCAGTTCACAGGCTGGCCGGAGAACGGATGTACCTTCTGGATTCGCTTGCCTGTCTTCAGGTCGTAGGCATGTCCGGCATTGGCGTCGGCCTGGGTCACCACCATCTGTCCCAGGAGGATCGGGGGACCGAAGTATTTTTCAGAATGTTCCCACAGCTTCTCACCGGTGGCTCCCCGGTAGGCGACCATGCCCTGGCCGACCTCATCTCCAGCCCGGTCCCTCGCTTTGCTACCCGCCTGGAGCAGGATGTCGAATTCTTCCGAATAGCCGAGCCAGGTTCCGAAGACTCTCTCCTGAACCTTCCAGAGGAGCTTGCCTGTGCTCATCTCGAGCGCCTTGATGGACCGGGCTTCCTGGGCGACCTTGCCCCTGCGCTTGTAGTAGTTGAGCTGCGCGTCTGTCAGCCGGTCCATGAAGAAGAGCTTGCCGTTACCGGCGGCCAGGGTGTTGTGCCGGATATTGTGGCTCGCCTCGTGTTCGCAGATGATCTTGCCGGTCTTGCGGTCCAGTACCGCGACCTTCTTGCTGCCGACTCCGATCCAGCTGCCATCCTTGCCCGCGGTCTTGGGCTTGTATTCTGGCAGGCCGAAGATCTTGCTGAAGATCGTTCGTTTGATCCGCACGGCCGCTGCATCCGACGCGGTTCTGCCGGGAACCGCCTGCAGGTATTTGCGTAGCTGTTTCTGGAGCTCGTCGGTTCCCGCCTTCGCCCTGACCTTGGGGGGGATCTTCTGGTAAATGGCCCCGGAGACCAGGAGCCTGTTGAGATTCACGCCCAGGTGATCCTTGCTGTTCTCCTTCTTGCCCCTGGCGGTCACCTCGAAATTTTTCAGGTTGGCGAGCCGTCCAAGCAGGTTCTTGACCTTGTCATCTTTGAGCCCATCGATTTCAGCCTTCGAGTAATCCGGATAGCGCAGCTCTGTCGGCTGGATTCCTGCGATGAGATAGTCTTCCCAGATTCCCAGGTAGCCCCATCCGACTGGTTGGGGCTTTTCTCCGCTGCCGTTGATCTTGAACTCCGAAAGCGTTTTTCCCGTGTCAGGGTCGAGCTTGAGACAGCTCTTTTTGTAGATCGCGTAAATGCCATCAGCTACCGAGACGTAATTGCTGCCGAGGATATTGGCGCCCGGTTGATGGTCGGTGTTGTCGTAGGGAATTCCGATATCCTTGAGGGTTCTCTCCCAAAGCAGGCGACCGGTATAGGCATCGACAGCGCGCAGCATGTCACGTCCCTCGATGATGATCCGTCCCTCAATGAACTGGGGTATCGGTCCGTGGCCATGGCGTGGCAGCACGCCTGAGTTGGACGGGCCTCCGAACCAGAGCAGGCCAAGCGGTGCCCGGACATTCATTTCAGCGGATGCTACGGACTGCGACACATCCCCATGTTGATGGCTCCAGCTTCCGGAACCTGCCGGAGCCGAGGTCTTCCGGACGATCAAGAGGTCCTCGCCGGATTCGATTTTGCAGCCATGCAGCTTGTTTGAAGCGAAGGCTTCTTTCAAGGATCCGTTGCCGGCCGGGAGGCAGGCCATTCCTGTGAAGGGCCGCAGCAGTTTGAAGACAGCCCGGGTCGAGTTGGCTGGTTTTTCAAGGAGGCCGGTCAGCTCCTCAGAGACAACCAGGTCCGCCATATAGGGGGCGAGGGGGAGTTCCATGGGCGCGCCTTCTATGATGGCGACACGCTGCCCGTAGAGACCCTTCTCATCCAGGCGCTTTCTGGCGGCGGCGACCCTGTCGCCATTCGCTTCGATGACGACGATGTGCAGCTCCGACTGCTCCGCCAGCGCGGAGACGAGCTG
>CAJWMA010000321.1 GCA_913042995.1 uncultured bacterium
CGCGGCAGGTCCTGGGCGAGCTTGAAGTGATGATCCCGGCCCATGTGGAAGAGCTGAATGAACCGAACGTCGCGCTCGGCCAACCTCCGTGCCAGCAGGCAATTCCTGGCGAAGGATCCGGGCTTGCGGACATTGGGGCCATAGAGATCGAGAACCTTCTCCGGCTCACCCGAAATATCCGCCAGCTCGGGAACACTCGACTGCATCCTGAAGGCCAGCTCGTATTGAGCGATCCTGGCCTCGATCTCCGGGTCCCCTACCACTCCCTGGCGCCTCCTGTTCAGCCCGACGATGTCATCGAGCATGTCACGCCGAAGTGGTCCGTCGATTCCGGGCGGGTTCGACAGATAGTAGACCGGGTCGCCGGTGTTTCGGAATTTCACCCCCGAGTGCTCGCTCGGAAGAAAACCTGAATCCCAGAGCCTGCTGTAGAGCGGCTGGGCATCGCTGGCGCCTCCTCTGGAGGTCATCACCACGTAGGCGGGCAGGTCCCTGTTGAGCGCCCCAAGACCGTAGGCAAGCCAGGAACCGATACTCGGCCGCCCGGCGAGCTGCGAACCTGTCTGGAAAAAGGTGATGGCCGGGTCGTGGTTGATCGCCTCGGTGTGCATGGAGCGAACGAGGCAGAGCTCATCGGCCACCCCGGCGAGGCGGGGAAGCTGGTCGCTGAGAGACAGACCGCTCTCGCCGTGAGGCCTGAAACGGTATTGGGAGGGCAGGACCGGCAGGGTCTTCTGGCCGGAGGTCATCGTCGTGATACGCTGGCTTCCGCGAATCGACTCCGGCAGCTGCTTACCGGCGAGCTTTTCGAGGCCGGGCTTGGGGTCGAAGAGATCAAGCTGCGAGGGACCGCCGGACTGGAACAGGTAGATCACCCGCTTGGCCCTGGGCTGGTGGTGCGGTTTGTCGAGGATCGAGTCAGCGCCAAGGGCCTCCCCCGCCAGCAGGGAGCCCAGGGCGGCCGCGCCGAACCCATGCGCCGAGGCCTTCAGGAAGGCCCTGCGTTGGAGCTTCGTTTTCTCCGTGTCGGAAATTCGCATCCCTTCTCCCCTGCTCATTTGTTGATCACCTCGTCAAGGTTCAGGAGAACGCCGGCCACCGTCGTCATGGCCGCGAGCTCGACCGGATTGAGCTTCTCAGAAACCTTCGCCTCTCCCCGCTGCAGGAGCTTCGAGGCGCTCCCAGGAGACGCCTTGAATCGTTCAATGCGCCGCCCGTATCCCGCCAGCAGAATCCGGAGTTCTTCTCCCTCAGGAGCTCTCTGGGTGGCGCTGCGGAACCCCCAGGCGATCCGCTCCCCGGCGGAGGCCCCCTGCCCCATCATCCTTTCAGCGAATTTTTTCGCCGCCTCGACATAGGTCACCTCGTTCATCAGGGCGAGGGCCTGCAGGGGCGTGTTGGTGCGGGCGCGCTGCACCGTGCACACCTCGCGGCTCGGCATGTCAAACAGGAGCATGCTCGGCGGTGCTACGGTTCTGCGAATATTGGTGTAGAGGCTCCGGCGGTAGAGATCCTGCCCGTTGCCGCGCCTGAACTTACCCCGCTTCTCAACCTCCTCCCAGAGCCCGGCCGGCTGGTAGGGCTTGACGCTTGGACCCCCAACCCGCTCCACTAAAAGCCCGGAGAGAGCCAGGGCCTGGTCCCGCACCATCTCCGCCTGCAGGCGGAGCCTCGGGCCCCGGGACAGGAGGCGGTTATCAGGATCCAGCCGCAGCCTCTTCGCATCGACGACATGGCTCTGTCGATAGGTCGAACTCAGGACCAGCTTCCGAATGAAAGACTTCAAATCCCACCCACTCTCGACAAAGTCCACCGCCAACCAGTCAAGGAGAGCCGGGTGACTGGGCCAGTCCGCCTGGATCCCCAGGTTCTCCACGCTCTTGACGATCCCGGAGCCGAAGAGCTGCCCCCAGATCCTGTTCACCACGACCCGCGCGGTGAGCGGATGGTCCCCGTTAACCAGCCAGCGCGCCAATCCCAGGCGCCCCATCTCCTCCCCCGCTGGAAGAGGCGGCAGGAAGGCGGGCAACCCGGCCTGGACCTCCTCGCCGGGCGCGTCGTACTGCCCTCCCACGAGGACCCTGGTGACACGGGGCTTTTCTTTTTCTCTCATGACCATGACCTGCACCTTGGGGTTGGCCTTGTAGGCCACCCGGGGCTCAGCGCTTCCCCGCAGGTTGTTGATAAAGCCCTTCTCCTCCAGGTTGTTGAAGAAGGCGAAGAGCTGGTAGAACTCCTCCTGGCTCAGGGGATCGTACTTGTGCTCATGGCAGCGGGCGCAGCCCAGGCTCAGCCCCATCCAGACCATCCCCATGGTCTCGACTCGGTCGATTACATACTCGGTGCGCCACTCCTCATCGATCGCGCCTCCCTCGGTGTTGATGCGGTGATTCCGGTTAAAACCCGTGGCGATAAGCTGGTCGTTGGTCGGCTTGTCGAGCAGGTCCCCGGCGAGCTGCTCGATGGTGAACTCATCGAAGGGCTTGTTGGCGTTGAACGACCGGATCACCCAATCGCGCCAGGGCCACTGGCTGTTCTCGAGATCGTTGTCATAGCCATGGCTGTCTCCATAACGCGCCCCGTCAAGCCACCAGGCAGCCAGGCGCTCTCCGAAGCGAGGAGATGCCAGCAGGCCATCGACCGCCTTCGCATACGCCTGTGGTGTCTTGTCAGAGAGGAAGGCGTCCAACTCTTCCAGGGTCGGCGGCAGTCCGGTCAGGTCAAGGGTCGCCCTTCGCAGCAGCTCTTCCTTCGATGCGGGCCCCTGTGGTTCGAGTCCTCTCTCAGCGAGGCCCGCAAGAATAAATCGATCCACCTCGTTAGCCGCCCAGCCGGCCGCCTTCGGCACCTCCGGCCTCACGGGCTTCCTGAAGGCCCAGTGCTCACGATACACAGCCCCCCCGGCGACCCAGTCCCTGAGAATCGTTTTCTCAGCATCGCTGAGAGCTCTCCCCTTGCCGGGAGGCGGCATGACCTCGTCCTTTTCACCTGAAAAGATCCGGCTGACCAGGGCGCTCTCGCCCGGCTTCCCCGGGACGATCGCGCGCACACCATCGCGCTCGGCGAAGGCGGCCTCCTTCACATCAAGGCGCAGCTTCGCCTTGCGCTGCTTTTCATCCACTCCATGACAGGCGTAGCAACTGCTGGCAAGGATCGGAAGAACGTCCCTGTTGTAATCCACCTGCCCCTGCAGCGAGCCTTGATAAAAGACGAGCAGGGCCAGGGCCGCGAGGAAGCGGAAGGCCGGGGTTGGCGCACCCGTCATCGAACCCTCGTCGCGCGGAAGACAACCCGGTAGTCCCTCGCCGGGTCACATTTCACCGGGCGGGGAACCAGGATAAAATCATCGGCGACCACCGGTCTCAGCTCCTTGCCCTCGATCACCTCGATGCCCTTTACCCGGTGCCCGAGGAAGGCGACGAAAGGTCTTCCACCGCGCTGGGAGCCGTTGGTGTTGACCGTAGCGAAGCTCTTTTCACCCTGCTTCGGCTCGATCTCGAAGGTGTAGGCGCCGTCAGCAAAAGAGAGCTTCTGCCCGTAGGCCAGCTTGCCGGGAGCCATCTTCGCTGACCAGGCCGGGTCACCATAGAAGGCGACAACATCGCGATCGAACTCAAGCCCTCGCTTGTCGCCCTTGCTGGTCGTCGCCACGCCCAGCCGTTGAACCAGGGCGTGATGGTTGGCGAAGAAGGCCTCGGTCAGGGTATAGCGGCCCGGCTGTTCAATGAAATAGTCGAGCACCCCCCAGCCGCCGTAGCCAAACCAGGTCGGCTTGGTGTAGCCAAGCATCTGCTTCACCCCGGCGTCGTTCATCCAGGCCAGCGCCATCGCATCCGGTCCGTTGATGTTGCCCATCAGGCAGTTACCGATCGGCAGGTAGACCTTGGGGTTTGGCGAGTCGATCTCGATGCGCCGCTTGCTCGTGTCCTCACCGAAAATCTGGCCGGCCTTTGACTTGAAGAAGCCGTTTCGGTAGCGAAAGCCGATCATCCAATCACGCTCGGTGGCGTGTCCAGAGGTAACGAAGAGGTCGGTCTTGTAACGGTTGAGCGTGTCGACGAGAACCTCGGTCGTATCGTCGGGTCCGCGAAGCTGCTCGGCGACACCTCCAGGTTTCTTGCGTACCATCTTGTTCTTGACCAGCTCGTCATACCAGAGACCCT
>CAJWMA010000322.1 GCA_913042995.1 uncultured bacterium
TTGGTGTTTCCCGGGCCGGCCTCCAGCTCGAGCCGTTTCTGCAGCAGCTCGGCCACCTGGAGGACAAACGCGCTGTTAAACAGGTTCAGAGCCTGGATCGGGGTCGTCGATCGGGATCTCTTCGAGATGACCTGGCTGGCATCCGGGCAGTCGAAGGCGCCGAATACAGATTCATGTTCCTGGCGAACCTTGATCATGTAGATCATGCGCCGGTAGTCCTCCGGGCCGTATTTTTCCTTTGGGAAGAAATGATTGACGTTTTCGGGGACCACCTTGAAACCGTTGAAGCCGGGGCCGCCCATGGTCAGGTCGAGGGCGCCGGATGCTTTGAGGAGACTGTCACGGATCGCCTCGGCTTCCATTCGTCTCGGCGGGAACCTCCAGAGCAGGGCACTGGCGGAGTCCAGCTTCAGCCCATCTTTTCGAGGCCTGTTATCCTGCTGGAAAGTACTCGATAGCAGCAGCAGGCGGTGGATGTGTTTGAGTGACCAGTTGTTTTCCATCAGCTCCGTGGCGAGCCAGTCAAGCAGGAGAGGATGGCTCGGTCGGGCGCCATTGCGGCCGAAGTCATTCGGGGTGGTGACGATTCCAGCTCCGAAATGATGCATCCAGATCCTGTTGACGATCACCCTGGCAGTGAGAGGATTCTTCCTGGCGCTCAGCCAGCGGGCGAAGGCGAGTCGCCGCTGCTGTTCAGGAGCGTTCTTTGGCATTTGAAAACCGCTCAGCACCTCGACCGCGCCGGGCCGCATTTCCTCTCGCTTCTGTAGAGGATCGCCGCGGTAGAGACGGTAGGTCGGCCCGGGCTGCGCGAAGGTGCCGACGTAGGCCTTTACGGGCTTGCCGGCGGCGAGCTGTCTTCGGCTCGCTACGGCCTGTTTCAACGAGGCGATGACTTTTTTTCCGGATTTCTTGTGGAAGGAGAAGCGAGGCGACGGGATCTTCAGAGCTTCGGACCCGGCACGAACTCCTGAGCTGGCGACCAGCTGAAGATCGGACTCAGCCAGGCCGACCTCGATCCTGTAGCCGACCGCTACCCGGTCGCTGAATCTTCCCTCGCGGTCCCTGCCCCATTCGACGCGATCGATCAGGGCGGGCGAGGGGAGCTCGAGCTGGACCCACCCCTTGCCGGTCTCGTTGGAGATCCAGCTGCGGCTGTTGCCGTATTTTCCATCGTTGATGTGCTCGAGCTTGTGGATGGCGTATCCCGGCAGGGAGCTGGAGGCACGGCTCCGGGCGCCGAGGCTCGCCAGGGCGAGGTTGCGATCACCGGAGAAGACCTCGAGTTCATCGATACAGGGCTCCGAGCGGTTGGTTGCCTCTATCGTAAAACGGATGAAGCGGGCCTCTACCGGTTCGAAGGTGTCGATGTTGCGCCTCGCGTTCACCGCCGGGCCGATGGTGGGCAGGGGATCACTGTCGCCGTTTTGTCCGGGCAGCTGGAAGATAACTCGCCCTGCGGTGATAGCTGCTCCCAGGCTCCCTCCGCGCAGCAGCACTGCGGAGGCTGGCTCCAGTTGATGAATCCCGGCATCGAGCAGCCCGCTCCAGAGCTCTTTTTTCGGTATGTCGTCGCCTGAGCCCGAGAGCTTTCGTTGATCTACCGTGGCGACCAGCTCCTGGTCGTCCCGGGTTTCAGGGTTTCCATCCCGGTCGATAAGGTATTGGGCATTGCCGCAGTGGCTGGCGGAGCCGGCACCCCAGGATATCCAGATACGATACGCTCCCTTGAGCAGGGGCTGCCAGGCGGCGAAGTCCTTCCCGGGCTGGTTTTCCCAACGGGTGTAGAGCCCGCCCACGCTGGGGTTTCCGGAGGGAACGAGGTGGGTCGTCCCGCGTCCCAGCTCATCCAGGGTCTCAGAGTCGCTCAGCATCAGGAGCTTATCACTGGTGGACTGGATGGATTTGCCCAGCTCCGCTTTCAGCCTGGAAATCTCCAGGTCGACAGAGGAGGGGTCCTTTCGCTCTGTCTTGATGAGGCGCTCGGCATGCTGGACACCCGCGAAGGTCGCCTGGATCGAGTAGTAGTCACGCTGGGAGACAGGGTCGAATTTGTGGTTGTGACACCTGGCGCAGCCAAGCGTCAGTCCGAGGAAGGTGGTGCCGGTTACGTTGATGAGGTCGGCCAGTTCATCCTGGCGCTGCATGAGGGTGAGGTTGATGTCGGGACTCTTGACGATATCGTGAGGCCCGGCGACAAGGAACCCTGTAGCAAGCCCGTTGCCAAGGGCATCTCCCGCGATCTGCTCGCGGACAAATTCATCGTAAGGTTTGTCTTCGTTGAAGCTCCTGATGACATAGTCGCGGTAGTGCCAGGCGCTAGGTCTCGGCCTGTTCGTTTCAAAACCGGTGGTTTCTCCGAATCGGATGATGTCGAGCCAGTGCCTCGCCCAGCGCTCACCGTAGTGATTGCTTTCAAGGGCTTCTTCGACCAGTCTTTTCCAGGCATCCGGCCTCTTGTCAGAGACGAAGGCCTCGATTTCCTCCGGGGTGGGGGGCAGGCCGTGCATGACCAGTCGGAGGCGGCGGATCAGGCTGCTACGATCAGCGCGGGGAGATGGACCGATGCCTCTTTCTTTCAGGCGGGAATGGATAAAGCGGTCGACAGGGTTCTTGCCCCAGGCGCCGTCCTTTTTCTCAGGGGCGATTGACGCGAGAGGTTTGAAGGCCCAGTGATCGAGCTTGACTGCTTCCGTCTTTTCCTCTTGTTCGGGCATCTTCGCTCCCTGGTCGATCCACGCTCTCAGGAGGCCAATCTCCCCCGCCGAGAGGCGCTTACCGCGTGGAGGCATGACCAGCTCAGGATCGAGTCCGGCAACCAGCTTCACCAGGTGGCTCTCGGAGCTGTTACCCCGCACCAGGGCGGGCTCGCCTGACTCTCCTCCGCTCAGGAGATTTGAGAGCAGGTCCAGCCTCAGCTTTCCTTTCTGCTTCTTTTCACCGTGGCAGCCCAGGCAGCGTTTCTGGAGCAGGGGCTGGACCTCCTTGTCATAGTCGACAGGCCGATCGAGGGCGGGGGGAAGTTCCTGCGCTCCTGCAGTGCCGGCTAAAGCGGCCAGCAGGACTGTCAATGTCAGGGTTGTTCTCGGGTATGCCATCGCTCGGTGCCGCAGGGGCCTGCTGGAATCTTCAGAACCGGAATACATCTTAATTTCACAGCGTAAATCGTTCAACAAGACTCGGGTAAAATAGCTTCGAAGGAAGCGCCTTTTTAGCTTCTGCCCGGCGGGTTAAAATACGGCCTGTACAGCGAGAGAGTATGAAAGTGGTCCCGCATGGGGGGAAGAATGCCGGTCAGTGAGGCGATTGAGAAACCAGGGGTGGATGGGGGCGCGGCTGTTTTGCTTCACGGCGGGGCCTGGGACATTCCCCCTGCCCAGCACGAAGCACACCTCCTTGCCCTGCGGGATGCGCTGGGGAGCGCTCGTGGAGTTCTCGAGAAGGATGGAGAAGCCCTGGACGCGGCAGCGGCGGCCGTCGCGTCGATGGAGTCCAGCGGGACCTTTGATGCGGGTCGAGGCGGCGTGCTCAATCTCGATGGCGAGGTGGAACTCGACTGCGGGATCATGTGCGGCAGGAGTCTCGATTACGGAGCTGTGATCGGGGTAAAGAGGATTGAGAACCCCGTGCTGCTGGCGCGATTCATCCTGGAGAGCAGCGATGGGTCGGCACGGATCCTGTCCTGTGAAGGAGCGGAGAGGCTTGCCGCTGAAAACGGTTTTACCCTGGTAGCGAACGATGAACTTGTCACGGAGCGCGAACGCTCGCGGTACAGCGAACTTAGCCAGAGACTGGCCGATTATCACACCAGCCATCCTTTTCTCGCTTCCGACAATGTGCCGCGGGGTACGGTGGGTTGTGTCGCGAGGGACCGGGCCGGACGACTGGCGGCGGCGACCTCCACCGGCGGTACTCCTATGCGCCCAGCCGGCAGGGTCGGGGATTCGGCTCTTCCAGGGGCGGGTTATTACGCCTCGGGTTCCGCCGCCTGCAGCGCGACCGGTTGGGGAGAGGCGATCACGGCTTCACTGCTTGCCGGACGCTCGGTCGACGGGGTCGAGGCTGGGGGCGCCCCGGCCGCGGTTCTCTGCGCAGCTCTCGAGAGGATGCGGACATCCATCAGGAACCGGGATGGCAGGGGGGCTACCGGAGGCCTG
>CAJWMA010000323.1 GCA_913042995.1 uncultured bacterium
CGGATGGAGATCGCCCTCCAGTGGACGGATGAGCCTGCTGAATATATAAGGTCCTACGTCAATGGTGTCTACACGCGTGACGGGGGGACCCACGAGCAGGGGCTGCGCACCGGCGTGGTGCGGGCTGTCAGGAATTATATCGACATTCATGATCTCCAGCCGCGGGGCGTCAGCCTGAGCCCGGATGATCTGCGGGAGGGGCTCAGCGCGGTCCTGTCGGTCTACCACCTTGACCCCCAGTTTCAGGGGCAGACCAAGGAGAAGCTCAACAACCCTGAGATCAACTCCCAGGTTGCCAGCGCGGTCGGAGGCAACCTTGAGCTCTACTTCAACTCCAACCCGACCACGGCGAAGGCGGTCGTGGCGCGCGGGATTCTCGCTTCCAAGGCGCGCCGGGCATCGCGCGATGCCGTGCTGCAGGTTAAGCGAAAGACAGCCGTCTCCCACCGGCTCAACCTTCCGGGCAAGCTGGCCGATTGCGAGAGCACCCGGCCGGCCCTGAGCGAGCTCTTCATCGTGGAGGGAGATTCCGCCGGCGGTTCGGCCAAGCAGGCGAGGGCGAGGAAGACCCAGGCGATCCTCCCGCTGCGCGGAAAGGTGCTGAACACAGAGCAGGCGAGCCTGTCGAAGGTGATGGGCAACAAGGAGCTCTCCGACATGCTCTCCGCCCTGGGCTGCGGGATGGGGGAGAGCTTCAATATCGCCCAGCTGCGCTACCACAAGATCATCATCCTTACGGATGCCGATTCCGATGGTCATCACATCATGACCCTCCTGCTGACCTTCTTCTACCGGTATCTTCCCGAGCTGATCAAGGAGGGCTTTATCTACCTGGGAATGCCCCCTCTCTACAGGATTGATCACCGGGGAAAGAAGTACTGGGCCTGGTCCGATGAGGAGAAGGAGGCGGTCATAGAAAAATTCGGAGGCAAGGTGAGCGAGGATGCCGTCACGCGTTTCAAGGGGCTTGGAGAGATGAGCCCCCCTCAACTCAAGGAGACGGCGATGGCTCCCGAGAGCCGTAGTCTGCAGCGGGTCTTTATCGACGATCCGCTGGAGACCGAACAGGTGGTGAGCGATCTCATGGGAAAGGACGCCAGCGCGCGCTACAAGTTTGTCATGGAGAAGGCCGACGAGGCCGACGATGTAGACCACTGAACTCCTCCGCGGTCCAATATCCTTGCTCCCCCCGGGGCTTTGGCTAAGATCTACTCTTTGACCGGATCTGTGTTCGGGATGACGCGGGAGACTTGCCCCTTGAGTACCCTGAAGACCCTTTTCGAGAGCCTTCCGGGGTTTGAGCTGAAGCTTGAATCCTATGGTCGAAGAGGGAATGTAGTCACCGAGGCGACCGGAAAAGATGTCTTCGACGCCGCGCTCGCCTATCGTGAGCTCTTGCCCTCGAGGGAGGTCCATCCGAGAGTCGGCCTGGTTTTTCGCAGCGAGGAGACAATCGAGTTCCTGGTCGCGATGTTCGCCGCCATCTCGAAGGGCCTGACCGTTGTCCCTCTTTACCCCAACTGGGATGCCGAGACGCAGCTGCGCTACCTTCGGCGCTACCGCATTGGCGTGGTGGCTGTTGGAGATGGTTTTCTGCGGAGGGCGGAGAGCTGGGATGACGAGGTTGAGACGGTGATCAACATCTCACTCGATGGGGAGAAGCTACCCGACGCGCCTGCTGAGGCAGGCGGAGATCTCTTTCCCGCGGGGCTCGATGGAGACCACCCGGTGGCCTGGATCTTCACCTCCGGCACCTCCGGCGACCTGGCTAAATGCACGGAGATCAGTCTCTCGAACATGGATGTCGCCATTGAAAACATTCGCGATCTCGATTTCCTGGTCGAAGGTATGGTGGCTCACTGTCCACTCTCGGCGAGCCACATTTTCGCCTTCGTTGTGATGACAGCCTTTGTTTCGCTGAAGCCGCGCAGGGTGCTGCTCTCTGATGTCCAGTACCTTGCGCGCCTGCCCCAGGAGAAGACAGGCAAGATCGATGCCATCGTGCTGGTCCCGATCGTAATTGACCGGATGCGCGGTGTCTTTTACGAGCGCCTTTGCACTGATTTCAGCGATGGAAACATACCCCCGGAGCTGAAAAAGATGGCCCGCCTGCCGCTCGGTCTGCGGATGTCCCTGAAGACCATCTGCCGCAGAGCCGAGGCGAGCATTATCCGCATCGAATCCGGCGGCCTCCTGGGTTGGCTCGGGCTTCCGGCGATCTTCCTGGCGAGGGCGCTTTTCGGGGGGATCGTACGCAGGCGACTTGGTTCGCCGGGGTTCATGGTTCTTGGCGGGGCGCGTCCGAACCTGCACTCGATGGCGTTCTTCGAGGTCATGGGAATCAGGGTCCTGCAGGGCTGGGGGATGACGGAGACCACCGGGCCGGTCTCCGTGTCGACGCTCGCTGACCGCCGCGGCGGAGCGTTCGGGACCTGTGGGCAGCTGTTCCCTGGAACCAGGGCCCGGATTGATGGCGAGGAGCTGGTGGTCGAGGGGACACAGATCGCGAGGGGGTATGTTGAGCCGGATGGATCCTTGCAGCCTTTTGACGGCGTCATTCGTACCGGCGACCGGGCGGCCTTTGACAGCAGGGGAAGACTGAAGGTCTTCGGGAAGGTCTCCGACCGAATCACCACGTCGAATGGATTGAACTACCTGCCATTGCCGATTGAGGATGAGCTGAAATCGGCTGATCTGAAGGAGCTGAATATCCTGGAGGAGGTGGTCGTTATTGGAGATGCGAGGCCGAGGCTGGGCTGCGTTTATTTTCTCCGCGAGGGTGTTGAGAAAACCGCCTCGAAGGAGGAATATCTTGGAGGGTTGGTCCGGGACTTCAATGCCAGGCGCCCGGTTGACCAGCAGCTCGGGCCCTGGGCGGTCAGTTCCACTGGTCTGAAGGAGTCGGGAGGGATTGGCCCCTCCGGCAAGCTTGTCAGGAGACGAATTGAGGAGCAATATGGTGCTCTCTACGCGGATGCCGGCGGCTGAAATGAAGAATAGCAGGAAGGTTGTTGAATGAGTTGGGACAAGGAAAGAATTGTCGAGCTGCTCCTCGAGGCGGGCGATATGGCCCGCGAGGCGCGGAAGAAGCTGACCCTCGAGATCAAGAGCGATCATTCCCTGGTGACGCAGGCAGATACCGCGATCGAGGTCCTCTTCACCGAGGCCCTGGAGGACGAGGCGGCGGGCCGCTATATCATTGGCGAAGAAACCATCAGCCGCAAAGGCGAGGACTACGTCCAGGCGGCCCTCGCCGGGGAGGCCTGGGTCGTGGACCCGATTGATGGAACGGCTCCCTTCGCCCACTTTCTTCCCAACTGGGGAGTCTCGGTCGGCTACATGAAAGATGGCCAGCTTCTTCACGGAGGGGTCTACCTGCCGGATTACGGAGAGCTGATCATCAGCTCAGGTGAAGATGAATTTACCGTGACCGAGGGCAAGCTCGAGGATGGCGAGTGGACCTGGAAGGAGTTGGTCTTTCCCCCGCGTCCTTCGGACGGGCGTGGGCTGATCGCCATCACCCAGGCTCTTGCCAAGCGAGGCCAGTGCCTCCTGCCAAACCCGGTCATGGCCCTGGGTGCCGCTGTGGTGCCCCTGCTCGGGCTCCTGCAGGGCCGCTTCCTCGCCTACCTTGGCTCGGTCAAACTCTGGGATGCCGCGGGCGCGTTGCCGATCCTGCTGCGGCTCGGCTTCGAGGCCTCGCTCGAGATAGATGGAGAGATCGTGCCTGTGACAACATCGGTTGACAGCGGGATCTACGAGCTTGCCGAGGACAGCGACAGGCGTTGGTATTTCCGAAGTTCGCTGTTGATCCATCATCCGGGCGATGCCGCGATGATGCGTGAATCTATTGTTGAGAATCGTCCGGCGGGAGAGAGTCTGCGAGATGACTGATCGAGGCCCCAGCTATGGTCGCTACAGCCTCGAGCCCCTGGAGGTGCCGCGGGTGGAGACGGCGCACAGGAAGATTGTCACCGCCCAGCCGGCTCCGGGAGCCGTCGAGGTGCTCGAGCGGCTCAATGCCTCGGAGCCGGCCTGGATGTCCTGTCAGCCGCCGGTGCTCTGGGACCGGGCTGAGGGGTACAGCGTAGAGGACCGCTTTGGTAATCGCTGGATTGACTGGAGCTCCTGCGTCCTTGTCGCCAACGCCGG
>CAJWMA010000324.1 GCA_913042995.1 uncultured bacterium
GTCTTGATATCGGCTCGAGGTAGTTCCTGGAGCCGCCCTCGATGACACTCCAGGCGGGCCGGCCGCTCGACTGCAGCATCTGGTGGTTGCTCATGAACTCGGCGACAAACCGGATAGGGAAGCTCTCGAACTGGTCTGCGGAAGATGACCAGAGCGCCGAGCCCAGCGGGACAAGGTAGTCTTCGCAGAAGGCCGCTCCAAGGCCGTTTTCCCTGGCGAAATCCGACACGCTGACATCATCGCCTGTTTCGAGGGCGGAGGCCGCCTTGCGGTGGAATTTCATGATATCCAGGAGCATTCCCAGGAACCGCGGCCGCAGGAGATTTCTTCGCTGGGAAAAAATCGTGTTCAGCGTGGCGCCGTTGTATTCGAGTCCGCTTTTGTCGCAGCGGACACTGAAGCTCATCGTCGTTTTCCTGGTGGGGATGCCGAGCTCTCGTACCAGGGATGAGAAATTGGGATAATTGAGCTCGTTAAAAACGATGAAACCCGTGTCGATCGCGTAACTTCCGGACCGGGTCTCGACATCTACCGTGTGGGTATGGCCGCCGATTCTCTCCTCCGACTCGAAGATCGTGAGCTCGTTTTCTTCGTAAAGCTCACGAGCGGCTACGAGCCCGGAGATTCCCGCGCCGATGATCGCGATTTCCATCAGGCGGCGGATTCCAGCTCTTTTTCAACGGGCTCCGCTTCTTCCGATTGAAGCGCGTGGAGCTTGTTGGAGCGGGCCTCAGCCATTACGTGCTCCGGTACAGGGCGGAGATTCCAGACGATGCCTACCCAGGAGAGAGACTTGAGGATGTAGTAGGTGACATCGAGTTCCCACCAGCGGAAGCCCTGGCGGGCCGAGCTGGAGTGGTGGTGATGGTTGTTGTGCCAGCCCTCGCCCAGGGTGATGAGGGCGAGCAGGACATTGTTGCGGCTGTCATCGCTGGTCTTGAAGCGCCGCTTGCCAAACTGGTGCGACAGGGAGTTGATCGTGTAGGTGCCGTGGTAGACCGCGACGGTCGAGATGCAGAATCCCCAGACGAACATTTGCCAGGCGCTGGTGGCGAACCCAAGGCTCTCCAGGAGGGCGCCCGCTCCCAGCAGGCAGCCGGCGAGCAGCACTCCCGCTAACCAGTAGTAGTCGTTGATGAATTTGAGCTCAGGTACCTTCAGCCAGTCGGCGACGTATCTTTCGTCGGTCGGGTTGTGTTCGCGGGTCATGAACCATCCCATGTGACTGTAGAGGAAGCCTTTTTCCCGCGGCGAGTGGCGGTCGAGCTCGGTGTCGGAGGTGCAATGATGGTGCCTGTGATGCGCCGCCCACCAGATGGGCCCGCGCTGGAGAGCCGCGCAGCCTCCGAGGGCGCCTACGAATTGGAAGGCGCGGGAGGTTCTGAAGCTTCTGTGCGAGAAGTACCGGTGGTAGAAGCCGGTGATGAAGAACATTCGAACGAGGTAGAGGAGGACGGCGCAAATCACCGCGCTCCAGCTGATGCCCACCCAGAGGCCAGCCAGGCAGCCGGCATGGATGACGATGTAGGGGATACTCCCAATCCAGTCTACCTTGTATTTTTTCGAGTCATCCACCGGGGATGGTTCCCCGTTCTGGTGGCTCGTCGACTCCTGTTTAAGATCGGAGCCAAGGTCTTCCGGTGTGTTTTTCATCTCTTCACTTTAAATCGCTGAATCTGCCTATGGAGCAGGGAGGCCCCTTGCTCCTCAATGGATGTGCCAAGAGAGTAACAGCCTGAGAGGGTTCATCATAGCCTCTATGAGAGGTAATTGAGAAAGACTGTTCGTCGGGCTTGCCCGGGCCGGCGCCTTGCGATTAGATATACACGTTGTTTGTAGGTGATCGGTGTCGATCGCGCTGAACCAGGAACATTTAGGAGTTGATTCATGCTTAGACATCTCGGGTTTTTCTCCGTTACGGTTTGTTTGTCCTGTATTTCGGTTTTCAACGGCGGCGAGCTTGCGGCGCAGGTCAAGCCGGATGTCGTCAAGAAGATCGAGGCCGCTCTTCCCAAGAGCGCTCCGGCCAAGGCGAAGAAGGCCCGCAAGGTTCTCATCTTCAGCAAGACCAATGGTTTTCGCCACGGCTCGATCGCAGTGGGCGCGAAGTCCCTGGCCATGCTCGGTGAGAAGACTGGCGCCTACACGGCCGTTCACTCCGAAGATGACTCGATGTTCGAGGCCGACAAGCTCAAGGAATTCGACGCGGTCATCATGCTCAACACCACCGGTGAGCTCTTTCGTCCCCGCAGGCTTCCCAAGGACGCAGAGCAGAAGAAGGCCGCCCTCGAGCGTGAGGAACGTCTGAAGAAGAACCTGGTCGATTTCGTCAAGAGCGGCAAGGGTCTCGCAGGGACTCACTCCGGTACGGACACCTATAAGAACTGGAAGGAATACAACCAGATGATGGGGGGCGCCTTTGACGGGCATCCCTGGCACCAGCTCGTGCCGATCAAGAATCTCGAGCCGGACCACTCCGTCAACAAGTGCTTCGAGGGCAAGGGCTTCGAGGTGAAGGACGAGATCTACCAGTTCCGGGGGCATACGGCCCTGCCCACCGATCGCCGAATGCTCCTGGCTCTCGATGGGGGCAAGATGGACCTCAAGCGCGGCAAGCGCAAGGATGGCCTCTATCCCATCAGCTGGGTCAGCACCTACGGCAAGGGGCGTACCTTCTATTGCTCGCTTGGGCATAGAAACGAGATCTACTACAACCCGCTCGTCCTGAAGCATTACCTCGCAGGTTTCCAGTACGCTCTTGGCGACCTCGCGGGCGACGGCTCTCCCACGGCCAGCGGCAAGTAGGCCGCGGCTGGAGAGAGGATGGAAGAGGCGAGGATCCCTCAGGGGGTCTTCGCCTCGCTCCATTTCCAGGCCGAGAGGCCATCGCGCGCACGGATAAAGAGCTGGTCCCCGGCGATCGCCAGGTGCGCCCAGGTGTCCGACTCGCTCACCTTGAAGCTCGAGAGCAGGTCAAACTTTTCGGGAGTCGCGCGGATGAGGTAGAGGATGCCTTTCTGGTCGAGGGCGAGGATTCGGTCTTTCTGGAAGATCATGGACCAGTATTTTCCGAATCGTTCGGTCGTGGTCCATTTCTTCTCTCCGGTCTCCAGTTCGAAGCAGGTGACCCGCTGGTTCTTGAGGTGGACGTAGGCGTGGCCGCCGATCAGGACGGGGCTCGACATGTAGCCCTGGGTCGGATGGTCCCAGGAACGCTTCGCCTGCAGCTTCGCATTCTTCTTCGTGATGTCGAGGATCATGGTCTTGCCGCCGTAGGTGCTGGTGAAGACGGAGTCGCCCTGGAAGCTGGGTGTGAGAATGTTCATCCCACGGAAGGCCTCGACCTTCTCAGACCAGAGAACGCTTCCTTTCGTCATGTCGATTCCCGCCAGCGTGGTCCGGGTCTGGACCACCACCTGCTCCTTCCCGGCAAGGGTGGCGATGGCCGGAGAGGAGAAGGCGCTTCCCCACATGCCGCCTCCATCATCGAGGGCCTTCCAGATGATCTCGCCGGTCTCCTTGTTGAGCTTGAGGAAGCATCCGGCGGCCTGGACGTAGAGCGCGTCCCCGGTGACCAGGGGCGAACAGACGAACCCGAAAGTTGGCACTGGGGAGCCGGCCTTCTTGGGGAAGTCTATGAGCCATTTCTTTTTTCCTGTGCGCGCATCGAGGCAGGCCAGCACATCTCTCATCCCGGCGACGTAGAGCTTGTCGCCATCAAGGGCCGGGGTGGAGCGGATCCAGGAGCCGTTTGAGCGCGCGAAGAAGGGAACCTTCATGGCCCCGGGCCACTTCGCCTTCCAGAGCTCCTTGCCGGTGTCCCGGTCGTAGGCGCGAACGACCTCGTTCTCATTGTTCTCACTCTCGGTGGTGTAGACGATATCGGGGCTGACGATCGGCCCTGAATAGCTGGGACCGAGCTTCACCTTCCAGAGCCGCTTCAGTGATTTTGCGTCGACGGCGGCGGGCCATGTCGGGCCGGCGCACCTCGCGTCCCTGCTGGGACCACGCCATTGCGGCCAGGTCAGTCGGTCTTTCTCCTCGGCGGAGGGTTTTTCCTCCCGTCCCGGACCGCTGGTCTCAATGGTGATGAGAAGATCACTGGGAGTACCCGCGGCGCAGCCGAGAGCAACCA
>CAJWMA010000325.1 GCA_913042995.1 uncultured bacterium
AGGGGCCACCCTCTCCTTGCCCCCGCCCATGGCCTCGCATAGGCTATTGGCTGGGGTTCATGAGGAAATCGTAGACTGCTGCGATCTAAAGATCTGTTTATCGTATTTTTAGGAGGATCAAAGTATGAACGTCAGAAACACTAGCCCTCTGCCGCTGTTTTATCTTCTCGCCATAATGGTCTTTTTCCCAATTGCAGGCGTAGCTCAGGACAATGAAATCGACCCGGCACTGAAGGGGCTCGCCAAGAAATACGAGGACTTGTTTAACGCGCACAACGCAGAGGGAATCTCCGAACTTTACGCAAAGAAAACCGACGTCATTCACGTGACCGACGAGCCGATGAAGAGCAGGAAAGACGTACTCGCAGCGATCAAAAAGAATTTCAAGGAGAACCCCAATATCCAGACGAAGTTTACCGATATCGAGTACAAGAAACTGTCGGCTAAACTGATCGTTGAGTCAGGCAGGTGGGAGGACAGCAAGCTGTCCGGATCACCGGAGACGGCGAAAGGAAGATACTCCGCCGTCTGGAAAAAATCGAAAGACAAGTGGCTGATCGTCTTTGAACGTGGGTGGAAAGTGGAAAAGCCAGCAGCCGCCAAGAAATAAGCGGCCGTGAGTTAGCCCGCCACCGCGACGGTACAGGTCGTGTCCTGCACGAACTGCATATTGGCGGCCATCCTCTCCTTGCCCCCGCCATGGGCTCGCATCGGCTATTGGCGGGGTTATAGAATTGAACCTCAGGGCCTGTCTGATTAAGGTGCCGCGAATGAAAACCACCCTCATGACCTTGTTGACCTTCTGTCTGTGCCTCTGTGCGATTGGGGCAGGCAGGAAACAGCCCAATATTATTCTGATCCTGGCTGATGATGCGGGTTATTCGGATTTCGGTTGTTACGGCGGTGAGATCGAGACGCCGGCGCTCGATAAGCTGGCCGCCAATGGCTTGCGATTTTCCCAGTTTTACAACACCGGCCGCTGCTGTCCCTCTCGTGCGGCCTTGCTGAGCGGGGTCTATCAGCATCAGGCGGGCATGGGCCACATGGCCAGGGACCGGGGCGTTCCCAGCTACAGCGGCACCATCCTGCCCCACGTGCCGACCCTGGCCGAGCGCCTCAGGAAGGGCGGCTACCGCACCATGATGACCGGCAAGTGGCACCTCGGTACCGAGCCGGAGCAGTCGCCCATCGCTCGCGGGTTTGATCGTTTTTACGGCACGCGCAATTTTATTGATTCATATTTCACAGTGTTGCGCCATTGCCAGGTTTTCCTCGATGACAAGGAAGTACTGCCCGGCACCGAGACGCCGGTGAACCATCTGCATCCCGAACAGGAATGGTACACCACGGACGTCTTCACCGATTACGCCCTGCATTTCATGGATGAATCCTTCAAGCAACACGCCGACCAGCCGTTTTTCCTGTACCTGGCTTACAACGCGCCCCACTTCCCGCTGCATGCGCGCGCGGAGGACACCAGGAAATACCGCGGCCGCTTCCGGGCCGTGGGCTGGGACAAGCTACGACAGCAACGCTATGAGCGGATGGTGAAGCTGGGATTGATCCGCAGGGAATGGGCGCTTTCGCCTCTGGATGTTCCAAAGTGGGAAACCTACGACGCCAGGATGCGCGATGAGCTCGACCTGAAGATGGCGCTCTATTCGGCAATCATTGATCGCATGGACCAGAATATCGGCCGGGTGGTGGAGAAGCTCAGGTCGGCCGGGCGGCTCGACAACACTCTGATCCTGTTCATGGTCGATAATGGTGTACCCGGCGCCGGCGTGCATGATTGGCGCGGCCTCTTTGGCAAGAACGGCAGGCACCCGGAAACCCGCGTGGACAATTATGCAGAGTGGGGGAGGCGAGGCGGTTGGTCCTCCAGCTCCGGCCGCGGCTGGGCAAACCTGAGCAACGCCCCCTTCCGTATGTACAAGCGCTACACTCACGAAGGTGGGGTGGCTACCCCACTGATCGTCCACTGGCCGGCCGGCATGAAAGCCAGGGGCGAGCTGCGTCACTCACCAGGCCACCTGATCGATATCGCGCCCACCTGCCTCGCTGCAGCCGGCCTCGAAGGTGAAGGAATGGAAGGGCAGAGTCTGCTGCCGGTATTTGCCAGGGACCAGAAGCAGGAGCGCACCCTTTACTGGGAACACGAGGGCAATCGCGCTGTGCGTAAGGGCGATTATAAGCTGGTCGCCATTCACAACACCCCGTGGGAGTTGTATGACATGAGCAAGGATCGCAGTGAATTAAAGAACCTCTCCAGTGCCATGCCCGGGAAGACCAGGGAGCTCCGCACGGCCTACGAGGCCTGGGCCAAACGAGTCGGCGCAGAGCCATGGGACGAGATCAAGGTGAAGAAGAAAAAGAAGAAATGAAACCCACCTTCGTCTATCCCCCGCCCATGCCTCGGATAGGCTGTTGGCTGGGTTTAACTGATATATAGAGAGGGCGTGTCCCTTTGTTGCCTTGATCACCAGTCCCTCAACGAGCCCATGACAGCACCGAAAACACAAAAGAATGGCGCTGATGTTGACAAGTTTCTTGCCGGCATCGCCGACGAGCAGAAGCACGCCGATTGCCTGAGCGTGCTGGAGCTGATGAAGAATATTACAGGGGAGCCGGCTGTCATGTGGGGGAAAGCAATCGTCGGTTTCGGTAGCTTCCACTATCGTGGCAAGACAAGCGAGGGAGACTGGTTTCCTGTCGGCTTCTCTCCCCGCAAACAGAACCTGGTGCTCTACCTGCACTGCATATTGGAAGAGCAAACTGCCCTGTTGGAAAAATTAGGCAAACACAAGATCGGCAAGTCCTGTCTTTACCTCAAGAGACTCGATGATATCCACATTCCAACGCTCAAGAAGCTGATCAAGAAGGCCTGCAAATCCCCCGCTATTGCTGGCGCGGAAATCGATTAGTCGATTCAGCCTCACTGACCCGGAGCGATGCCCCGGGGGATTGTTCAATCAGGAGCTGGCGCCACCCATACAGGCTGAGAAATAACCCCGTTAGCCGCCACATCCCATGCCTCAAAACGGACCCATTTCTTAGTTTTGAGGTCTACAGGCAATTTCAAAGTGCGCTCACCGTAGGCTCCGGTGTCAGCGAGGTCGATTCGTGTACGGTAAACATTCTTCCCGTCACCCGTGACGACCTCAGCGAAGGCCATTGGGAAAGTCCAGGTCAACTTAGCGTTCAGGGTAGCGCGGCCCGTTGCTTTGAGCTCCAGGGTCTCACCAGATGCCTTTCCTTCCACGGTAAACTTCGGCAGAAGCACCTCTCCGGTGGAGATGAAGAAGGCGCCGTCGCGCAGGGATTTCAGGACCGACGCCCATCCCTGCTCATAGCGGGGAACCCGTTCGAGGCGCAGGTAGTTGACATTCGAATGCGCGTAGAACTCCGTGGTTCGGTCAACCTGGAATATGTCGACCTCGCCGAGAATGTACTTCTTCGCGCCCCAGTTCGCGGTGTCGTCGAGCAGGTCCAGGACGCGCCAGCCAAGGCGTGACCTCGAGAGGTCGGCGGGCATGGCCTTCCAGGCGCCCCCGAGGTAGCGGCTGGATTTAAAAAAGGACTCGTCGCGGTAGCGGTCGGGATAACCGGTTGACGATTTGATCCGCGGGTGGGCCGCCCACATCAGGCCGCCTTCCAGTTCCATGAGTTTCAAGACGTCATCCGCGCTGCCCACATGATAAACACGACCGAATTCGGGATGCTCCTCCATAAAGGGTTTGTCCCCGGGCCGGTTCAGCGCCCACATCACCGGTCGCGGAAAGAAGCTGATCCAGTGACCGCCCAGGTGCACGTTGGGCTCCTCGCCGGGGAGCAGGAGCAGCCGGTCATCCGACAGCCTCGCGCACTCATCGTGGAGAAGTTTGAGCAGGGGGAAGGCCTTGGCAGGTTTGCGCCGGTCGCGGCCAAGGCGGTTGTGGAACTCGGCGAGATGGACGATTCGTACCCCAGATTTTTTGAACACGTCAACAAACTCTGGTTTCTCGAGCCCTGGCGGTACGCCCTTGGATTTGTTTTTAGCGCGTTCCTTGATGAATTGCGTCGTGTGCTCGATGTGGTAGTGGCTCGTGAAGGTCTTGTGTCCCGCCAC
>CAJWMA010000326.1 GCA_913042995.1 uncultured bacterium
TAAAGGAAACTAGGCCCTCAACCTAGCGCGTCTGCCAATTCCGCCACCTGGGCACTTTATTTCAATGAACTGAAGACTCCACCAGTGGAGCGAACCACCGTGGAAGGAAGAGTTTATAGATGAGGTGGGGCAGGCATCAAGCCCCCACACGGAAATTCTGGAACTTGACCGGGGTGGCTATGAGGCGTTTGTGCTGATAGTCTATTGCCTCTGGGGGAGTTTGAAGAGCCCTGTAGTTTTCCGAAGGAGTGATGAGAGAGTGCCAATCGAGGCGAAAGAGGGGGCGCAAGAAGGCTTACCTGTAAGGATCGGCCTGTTGGCCGGTGGGGGGAGCTTTCCCTTCGCCGTGGCGAGGGCGGCCCGGCAGAGCGGAATCGAGGTTGTCTGCGCCGGTATCAAGCACGAGGTTTCCAGGGAGTTGGCATCGGAGGTCTCTGTCTTCAAGGAGTTTGGCCTCGGTCGCCTGGGGCGTGTTCTCAGGTATTTCAGGCGGCATGGTATCAGCGAGGTTTCCTGGGCCGGCTGGGTTCGCAAGGAGCGGCTTTTTACGCCAGCCCGGATCTTTTCCCTGCTGCCGGACTGGCGTATGCTGAGGATCTGGTATTTCAGCTTACGGGATCGCCAGAGCCAGACGATTCTTACCAGCTTTGCCGAAGAGTTTGAGCGGGAGGGTATCAAGGTGGCGCATTCAACCCGGTATTGCCCGGAGCTGCTCATCAAGGAAGGACTGGTCGGCCGCGTTAAGCCGAAGGCCAGGCATCTCGAAGACATTCGTTTCGGCTGGGACATTGCCCGGCGGATGGCGGATCTCGATGTTGGGCAGAGCGTAGCGGTCCTGGAGAAGGCGACGATCGCTGTCGAGGGGCTCGAGGGCACTGATCGAAATATTCTCAGGGCAGGAGAGCTCTGTCGAAAGGGCGGTTTTACAGTCGTCAAGCTCCCCAAGGATGACCATGACATGAGATTTGACGTTCCAACCATCGGTCCGGATACAATCGAGAATCTCAAGGAGGCTGGCGGAGCCGTCCTGGCCGTCAAGGCGGGGGGGACTCTCATCCTGGAGCAGGAAAGGGTGGTTGAGCTCGCTGATCGCTACGGCATTGTGGTTGTCGCCTACGAGGATTCACCGCAATAACCTCCGAGAGTTGATCTCGCTTACGGGGGACGTGTCCGGTTGTAGCTGAATACCCGCCTGACGGGCTGGTTTTTAGATTTTCATTGGGTCGTTGGTGGGAATAAAATTCTCAGTAGGTCTGAAGAAGTTTTCTTCAGTGGGGCACTCCCATGTGCCGATATTGTTAATGTCGCTTTGTGCCATCATTGCACAGAGCCTGTATCTGTTGATTTTCAGAATATTTGCGTTGGACGCGTGGAAAAGTTGATTCAGCCCGGCAGCAATGGTGTTGGCCGCGCGTTTTACCCAGGAGAATTTGAGATGACCTCAGTCCGGACCCAGTACCTTCTTCCGGCTTGTATTTGCGTGCTCATTTGCGCGCAGGTGATAGCACCCGTCGCGTTGGCTGACAACAATGGATTCCAGCAGTCGCCTACGGCGGCCGGAACTGCCCTGGGGGAAGATGCCACCAGGGAAATCGTGAAGATTATCGAGCAGAAGCACAAGGAGCTCGTTGAATCCATCACGAAGATGATGAATGAGAAGACGGCCGCCCTGGAGAAGAGCCTCGCTGAAAAGGACAAACGAATTGCCGGCCTGGAGAAGGAGGTTGGCAGGCTGAAGAAAGAGCTGGCCGCGGCCGCGAAGCCGCCTGCTCCGCCAAAACCCAAGCCCGAGCCGAAACCGACCAACGCGTTTCTCGGGGTGGGTCATATCGATAACGAGGCGGGGGCCATGGTCACGACGGTTCATCCGGGGAGTCCTGCCGCCGTCGCGGGAATGAAGGAAAATGACCTGATCGTCGCGGTCAACGGCAAGAAGGTAAACTCCGAGAGCCTTGGCGGCGCGGTCACCGTGCACGCTCCCGGAACCACGATTACCCTTGACTACATGCGGGGCGGCAAGAAGGCGAAGGCCGAGGTCAAGCTGGTTGACCGTGACGCTTTCTTCGCGGCGCGCTCCCGCAAGGACTCCGCCGAAAAGGAACCCGGCCATATCGTGCTCGGCATAACTGTGGAGGAAGATGACGAAGGCCTCTTCGCTTTCCAGGTGGAGGATGGATTCACCGGGAAGACCGCTGGGGTCCAGAAGGGGGATCGGATTACGGGCGTCAACGGCAAGGCCGTGAAGACTCTCGATGAGCTCGAGGCTTTGTTGAAGAAGATCAGGTCCGGGCAGGAGGTCGCGTTGCGCCTGGTGCGGGGAGAGGAGACCATCGATGTTGTGGTGGTGGGCTCATCCGACAAGGGCGGGGCGAAGCTGGTCAGCAGCAAGAGTACGAAGGCTGAGGCCAAGCCGGTGAAACCCGCTCCGGAGAAAAAGAAAGATCCTCCTCCGGAGAAGAAGCCTGAGCCAGCCGGATTTCTCGGTGTCGGTGTTGGCCCGGTAGAAGGGGGCCTTGAGGTTGAGATCGTGGTGCCCGATTCAGCTGCCGCGGCCTACGGGATCAAGGTAGGGGATGTCATCAAGCAGGTGAACGGCAAGAACACCACCTCCATAGAGGAGCTCAGGGCCGCCCTTGGAGGCGCCCTGGCCGGCGCCGGGGCAAAGGTCCTGCTCAGGAGAAATGGAGCGGATGTTACCCTCAACCTGGTGCTGGGAGCTCGCGGGCAGAAGGTGGAGGCGCCGAAATCGGCGCCAGCCGCTCCGAAGCCCAAGGAGAAACCTCCTGAGAAGCCTGAGAAGAAATCTGAGGTGAAGGGAACCCTCGGGATTCACGCCCGCCAGACGGCTGAGGGACAGGTGGTTATCACGAAGGTGATCCCCGGCGCCGCGGCTGAAAAAGCCGGTATCAAGGCCGGTGACCTGGTCCTGAAGCTTGGAAATAAGGAAGTGGCGAGCCTCAAGGACCTCCAGGATGGGCTGGGCCCTCTCCATGCGGGAGAATCGATCAACCTGAAGATTCGCAGGGGCGATGAAGAAAAAGACGTGAAGGTAACTCTCGGCGAGCCGCTCTCCACCGGAGACGAGGACTGAGGTTCCGTGTCCGTTCGCGGTTGGAGAGAGGGCTGAGCGGAGGCCGGAGCCGCCTTTTGAGAGCGGGCTCCGGCTTTCCTCTTGATGGTGGTGATTAAAGAGTGAAGAAGGAACAGGACAAGTCTGCGATTTACCTGGTCGGGTACCGGGCCAGCGGCAAGACGAGCGCCGGCCGCGCGGTCGCCTCGGAGCTTTCACGCCTGTTCGTCGACACTGATCGCCTGGTCGAAGAATCCGAAGGGCGCGCGATCGCGTCGATCTTCGCTGAGTCCGGGGAACCTGTCTTTCGGAGGCTTGAGTCAGAGGCGTTGGCCGCGGTGGGTGCTCGTGTCCTCAAGGGCGAACGGTTGGTGGTGGCCACGGGCGGGGGGATTGTTCTCAGCCGGGAGAACGTCGAGCGAATGAGCTCGACCGGATATGTTGTCTGGCTTCGCGCCCCGGCCTCTGTCCTGCAGGATCGTATTGAGCGGGATCCTGCAAGCGCCCGTACTCGGCCGGCGCTCTCAGGGGAGAGTGCCGTTGCCGAGGTGGAGGAGGTTCTCGAACAGCGTTATCCTCTCTATGAGGCCGCGGCCGACTGTGTTGTCGATACTGGTGATTTTGACGAAGCGCAGGTCTGCGGAGCTGTTCTCGAGGCGATAACGGAGTTGCTGAAATAAGATGTACCTAGAGATGTACGACGTCCTGGTTCTCGCGGCGGCCTCGGCATTCGGCCTCTGCGTGGGTAGCTTCCTGAATGTCTGCATCTACCGCTTGCCGCGTGATGGACTCAGCATCGGCAAGCCCAGGAGGTCTTTCTGTCCCTCCTGCAAAGAGAAGATTTCCTGGGCGGACAACATTCCGGTGCTCAGCTGGCTTCTGCTGCGCGGCCGCTGCCGAAGCTGCAGATCGTCCATCTCCATGCGCTATCCCCTGGTAGAGCTTCTCACAGGGGCGCTTTGCGCCCTGGTTACCTGGAAATTTCATCTGCAATTGGGCGGCGAACTCACAAGTTGCATCTTCCTCCTGGCCCTCTT
>CAJWMA010000327.1 GCA_913042995.1 uncultured bacterium
GGGGAGACCTTTACCTCGACCCCTTCAAGGGTCGCTCCATCGGCGAGGGCGCTGGTCCAGACCAGGAGCTTGCCGGCATCGACGAAGGCGTCGATCGCGATGGATGCGCGCTGGGCCCAGGCGATGACCGCCGCTCGCAGCTCGGCCTTCTCGTTCTTGCGGATGACGAGGATGACCTGGCCTCCGAGCTCTTCGAAGACGGGCCGCAGGTCGATGGCCGTTTCCGTCAGCTCATCGGGCGCGCCCTTGATGTCGACCTCGCCGGAGTAGAGCTTCTCTCCCGGAGGAACGGCCTTGGAGTTCTTCTTGCGGTACTCCCGCAGGAAGTTGTTGTAGGCGCTCCACTGGTCCGGATTCACCCGGTAGGCATCGAGGTGAACCGTGTCGTGATTGATCGTATAGATCGAGAACTTCGGCGGGCCGGCCGGGTCGGTCACCACCAGGCTGCCGGAGTTGGAGGACAGCCTCTCGGACATCTTGCCGAAGGAGAAGGCGAGGGAGACCTCTTTGCCGAGCCCCTGGGAGAAGATGTCCTTGAGCGAGGGCTTCAGGGTCACGGTATAGGCTGTTCGCGGCCGGGTGCGGCCATGAATATGCAGGCGGTTGCCATGGACGCTGACCTGCTTCCCGTCAAGTTCAGGTTCGATTTTGACCTGCGAGGGATCAAAGACCTTCGCGTCGATATTGTTGTTGAAGTAGACCAGCATCGGTTGCCCGGGCGGGCATTCCTTTTTCTGGTGGTTATTCCAGTAGCACTGGTGCTCGGTCACCTTCAGGGGGGCGAAGGTGCGGAAGGAGAAGGCCTGCTCCTTGGTTGTCTTCAGCGGACCCTCGAGAGAAGGCAGCCCCTTGTCGGCCTGGATCTGCACGCTGGCGGAGGTCGGAAAATGCTCAGTTGCGAGGAAGGCCACCCGGCGGTCTTCGGCCGCCGCGGAGAAGACCTTCTTCGCCCGAGCATCAGCGTCGAGGTCGGCCTCGGTAGCTTTCCGGAGCGCGTATTTTTTCGCGGAGGTCCGGACGGTAATGTATTCAATGATCGCATCGGGGTTGATTCGCTGGTCGAAGACCAGGACCATCACCGGGTTGATTTGCTGCGGGCCGCCCTGGGGGTGGACGGAGACGATGGTCGGCGCGGGAGTGCTGAAGGTCCAGGAGACCGTCTTCTTCAGCTTTGCGCCGCCGGCGCTCCTGGTTCCCCCGGGGACCTCCACCTTGTAGATGGAGGCCATCGGGAAGCGGGTCTTTCCTTTCGTCCCCCCGGGCTCGAAGAACAGGGTCTTTGTTCCGACCCATCTCCAGATCCCTTTGACCGGGGGCGTGAGTATGACCGGCAGCTCTTCTCCGGCGAGGGATTCATGCGTATCCAGCGCCACCATCGCATCGGAGAAGGTCACGCTGAGATGAGATGCCAGGGGCAGGCTTCCTTCCGGCTGGTAGCGCAGCACCTCGATCTCGGAATTCGCGGGAACCTTGATACCCGGCACCTTCTGCGGCGGCGGGAAGACCTCCTTGATGTTTGTGCCGGTCACCGGCGGCGGCAGGGTTGAGCTGGGAAAGGAGAATTTCTTTTCCTCCGCCTCGGGCGCCTTCTTTCCCAGGCGCTCGATGACGGCCCGGGTCTCTTTTTCACCCAGTGGTTTCGAGGGGGTCTCCTTCTTCTCCTCTTCCGGGGCGGCCAGCTCGCCGCCTTCAACAAGCTCGAGCTCGAGTCCGTCGGGCTTCTTCTTTTTTTCAGCGGATTTTTGCGCGGCGGCATCCAGGGCGAAGAGGCCGAGAAGCGTGCAGCTTACGAAAACGCAGAGGAGGAGGAGATGGTTTCGGGCCCCAGCCCGGGGCTCGCGCCGGTTATTCGGTCTCAACATGCCGTTCCAGTTCCTGGTTCAGGTTTGATTGCAGTCCTTACGCTCTAACAGACTGCGAAAGAAACGGCAAGTTTCAGGAAAAAGGAAACTTTCAGGGAGCCCGGGCCGCGGGCCGGAAGCCGACATCGACATCGGCATCCTGGGGCCTGAATTTGCATCGGTAGGAGCTGCGAACGCTGAAGGGGGGGCCGAACCAGCCGCCGCCGCGCAGCTGGCGAAAGTCGGCGCCGCTGCTCGAGAAGGGATCTGTCCTGGGCGCTGTCGAGTAGGCATCGGCATCGTACCAGTCGGCGGTCCATTCGTAGACATTTCCGGCCTGGTTGTAGAGTCCGAACCAGGAGCGCCCGGCGGGGCGGCTGCAGACGCTGTCGGCGCGGCCGAGGTTGTCGCCGTGGTTGCAGAGCTCAAGGTTGATGTTCTCCGGCGAGTTGAACCGCCCCTCGCCGCCTCCCCAGGGGTAGCGTCCAGGGAGGGCGCCCTGTCCCCGCCAACGCGCCGAGTATTCCCATTGCGCCTCGGTGGGAAGTCCGTAGCTGTGGAAGTCCTCCCAGTCGGCGGAGGTCTCGGCGTTTGCCCAGCGAGAGTAGGCGACCGCGTCGAACCAGTCGATCCAGACCACCGGGTGGTCGGCGAAGGCCGGGCTCTCGAAGTAATCACTGTTGCGGGCCCAGAGCAGCCCCGCCTCTCCCTCGGGATAGTGGCACCCGTCATAATCGACAGAGCCGCCGCCGGTGAAGTCGTAGGTGTCGTCACAGCCTTCGCAGAGGGGGCCGCCGCAGCCGCCGGCATCGAGAAAACGCCGGTATTGCCGGTTGCTCACCTCGAACTTGGCCAGCAGAAAGGGGCGGGTGATCGTCACGGGGTGCGCCGGCAGCTCGTCGCCGCCGTAATCGAAGAATGTATCTCCCTGTTCGAAGCTTTCCGCGGGGATCTGCACCATCACCATGCCGTCAAGGAGGCGGAAATACTCTTTCCGGCCATGGTCGTTTCTACCGAGCCAGGCAAGGGGGCTGGCCGTCTCGTTTCCACACCAGGAGGGCTCTTCGCAACGCATCTCGCCGGCGCTCTCAGCGGCGGCGCAGGCCGGCCAGGGCGGAGGCGGAGGCGGCCCGTTGCCGAGGAAGCAGAAATTTGCCAGGTAGACCACGTCGGTGACCGAGCCGCAGACCTGTCCATCTCCATTGGCATCGCAGGCGGCCTCACACGGCGGCGGCGGGCCATCGAGGAAGCATCCCTCGACAAGCCGCACCAGGTCGCTGACCGAGCCGCAGACGACGCCATCCTGGTTGCAGTCGCCGCGGAGGAAGGCGGGCCGCGAAATTTCCGTCCGCACCTCGAGCGCGTGCAGCCGATGAAGGGCAGGGGTCTCGGCGCAGGACGCGGCGACACCGATGCGCAGGTCGCCTGAGCGTTCCAGCGAGATGAGTTCGTCGAAGACAACTCTGGCGCCGTAGCAGTCGTGGTCCGCGGCTGCGATCACCCGCGCCCGTCCATTTTCAAGCAGGGCGGTGACCCTCACGGTGCCGGCGCCGGAGGCGGTAGAAAGTATGTCGGGGATGTCCTCGCTGACAGCCAGGGAAGGTTCGCTGCCGGGGTCGCTGTCCTGGTTGATTTCGAGGTGGGGTTCGTTCGGCCCGCGCGCGCCATCGCCGCCGAGGTCAATCGCTATACCCAGAAACGAGCGCCCCTCCGCTTCGACGCCGAGGGACTCCCCTCCCTTGAGAGGGGGTTCGTCCCCAGGGCCGGCGAAGATCAGCTGGACCCCGCCGCCAAGAGCTCCCCGCTCCGGCATGGGGCCCGGAACCGAGAGGGAATATTCGAAGTGGACAAGAATCCGGTCGCTGGCCGCGGGCACCGGGTCTCCGGCCCAGGCCGCGCCGAGAGAATCCGGGCTGTCGTCGGTCAGGGAAACGATGGGGGCCTCTCCGGGCGAGAGGGTCGCGGCGCCCGCGAGGCGGAGCGAGGCCGCGTGGTCTCCGGCCAGCTCAAAATGAATGATCTCCTCGGAGCGCAGCCCGCCGCATAGCGGCAGGATCAGCGCGCCCAGAAGCGCTCCGACTTTCGTTGTCATGTTTTTTCCAGACCCTGGATCCAGTTACAGCAGAAGAGACCAGGCGGCGGCCTCCTTGCCAATTGTACCGGCTGGATGTCTCCGTACCCATCCTCTGCTTGAAATGAATCAGAACATGGAGTCCACTGGGGTTTTCC
>CAJWMA010000328.1 GCA_913042995.1 uncultured bacterium
TGCACTATTCCTCGTGGTACCTGAAGCAATGGAACCCGGTTCCGAGACGCTTTCACGTCCATCGCCGCCTTGCCGGCCACCTGCGGTTCATCAACCTGCAGTCGCGGAAGCTGGCACGCTCCCTCTTCCACGCCATGGGCCGCCACCAGGCAGCCCTTGAGCGCAAGCAGGCTCAGCTCGGACGTTTTGTCGAGATCGGCTCGGAGCTCTTCGCCATGGCGGCGGCGGTCGCGCGCGCCGACCGGCTGCACAGCCTCGACCCCGAAAAATACAGCGGAGTCATCGAGCTGGCCGACATCTTCTGCCGCCATTCGAAGCGCAGGGTCAAAAGCACCTTCCGCGCCATCTCATCCAACGACGATGCGGCGACCTACAAATTCGCCCAGCGTGTCGTCGAAGGCGAGTACGAATGGCTAGAGGAAGGCGCCATCGACTTCCCCTTCGAGTAGCCTAGCCCGCGGCGAACAACTTATCGAAGTACTGCCAGGCCGCGGCGACACCGAGCACCGTCAGCAAAGCTCCCGCCAGGAGAACCAGCGCCGCCAGGAGCGGCTTCATCCGGTAGGCTGCCGGAAGCAGTTTCCCCTCCGCGTACACTCCCGCCAGGCACCAGAGGCCGCAGGTAATCACCGAGCCGAAGATCGCGGCGGGAGTGATGATCTCCACCGGATTGAATCCGGTCCACATGACGGCGAGAGATCCGCCGCCGCAATAAAGCAGGATCCAGGGCCGCACCTTGCTGACCGGGGACTTGTGAAGAGCGGGGATGAGCGCGGTGAAGGCCTCGTGGCCGGTGCGGGTGTAGATCTCGAAGGCTCCGTGGATCGTGCCGAAGAAGGCCATGAAAACACCCACCTGGTAAAAGTAGGTCAGGCTTGAATGGATCTGGGAGAGGAACTTTTTCTGCTCCGTCAGCAGGTTGTTTCCGGCAGGCGCGATCTCCTGGGGGTGCAGAACCTGGGCCCCGAGAATGATGAAGGCGTAGGTGAAGACTACGATACAGGCGAAGGAAACGGTGATGTCGATCGCCGGCGCGCGCAGCCAGCCCCGCCCGCGACGAACCTGTTCGGGGTCCAGAGAGAGAGGAACCGGCCCGGAGCCATAGGAGGGGTTGCAGCTGTTGAACCTGCCCATGAGGCCCCATCCCTTCTCGCGAAGGATGCCGACATAGCCAAGGTAGTCCTGGGTGCCGCCGCCCATCGCCCCGACATAAACGGCAATCTCCTGGTACTTGGGCAGGTTCCCGAAATCATTCGGATACTTTTCGAGCGCCCAGGCGGGAAAATCCGGCAGGCTGGGAATGAAGGTGCCGGCAATGATCGCCATGAGGTCGGGGCTGGAGGCGATCGCCGCGGCCAGCAGGCTAAAGAGCAGGAGCCCGACCAGCAAAGCCTGGACCCTCTCGAGCAACTTGTAGCTCTGCAGCAGGGTGATCGAAACCGCCACGGCGACGAAGGCCGTGCCCCAGATCTTGACCCAGAAATCAAATCCCGCCTCTTCGGGAGAGCCCGGCGCCCCGGGAGAGATGCCGGCAATCCAGTTCACCAGCTGCCCGAGCATCTTAGGCAGCCCGCCAAGCCAGAACGGAAAACAGATGATCGAGATGCCAGCCACCAGCCAGGGGAACCACCCGCGCAATAGCGGCAGACGGTTCCAGCTCCTGAGCGGATGCTCGCCTGTGAGGGTAATGTAGCGCGAGCCGCAGTAGATCTGCAGGCCCTTGGCGATCGCCGCCGCCAGGAAGAGCCACAGCAGGGAATAGCCGAAAACGGCGCCGCTTCTGGAAGCGAAGACCGTTTCACCGCTGCCGATCGTGATCGAGGCGACAATCGCCCCCGGACCGAAATACTTGAAGAGCGTGGAGAATCGCGGCTGGCTGAGCTCAGACGGCAGTTCCGGGTATTCCAACTCCTCGTTTCCAGAATCAACCTGGTTTTCTGACATCGCGGTGTCCTCCTTCGCGCCTCGTCCAACGTCCTCCACACCTTACGCTGGAGTCGGACGGCGATTCAAGGAGTTAAACACGCCGGCTCAGCGGCACTGGAGACCGTCGTCGGTAAGATCGATGCCCTGCAGGGGAAAGGGAGCCGCTGGCGGAGGACCCGAGCGGTAGAGATAGTCCAGCGCGCCAATCGCATCGGCGAGCCCCAGCTCCCCATCGTCGTTAAAGTCGGCGGCGTCAGCGCAAGTCACCTCCCTGCCGAGGAAGAGATGAAAGAGGGTATGCAGCCCATCGCTGATATCCAGCACGTTATCCCCATTGCCATCGCCGCGAAGGAAAAAATCGCTGAGGTCTCCCTCGTACTCGATAGCGTCCGCGAGCACGAATTCCTCGCCCTCGGGTGGGACCACGCGGATGTCGACGACCTGGTCGCCCGGCAGCGGAGGAGCGGCACGGGGCGCGATGACCCTCAGCTCTTCCTCGGAAACCAGCGTGATCTCTGAAGCCTCAGCGGCGCCGAAGAAAATTCTCATCCCCTCGACCAGGTTGGTGCCAACAAAGGTGACCTCGAAGCCGCCCCCAACCGGCCCCCTCGAAGGGAACCATGCGGTCACCCTCGGATCACCCGAGATCGCCGTACTCTCGACCACGATCGACGTCGTCGAGACAATCTCTCCGGCCGTGCTGAAACCGACAAACTGAAACTCGTTCACGCTCGCGACAAGGTCAAAATCAAACCGCCAACGCACCTGGCTCGTCCAGGAAGGCTCCAGCGGAACGAGCTCTCCATCGTTGATCGAATAAAAAATCTGCGCGACCTGCACCGGCGCCTCGCCCTCGAGCCTGATCGAGGCGTCATCGGTGGTGATGTCGTTGCCGCTGTTGGTCCGGATTCTGAAGGTGGTGGTCGTCGAAGATCGGATCTGGTTCTGCACGGTCGCCGCGCGGCTCGAGATAAACCCGAGAAGGCCCCCGGTGTTGAGGCCGATGTCGCGCTGCAAGGCCGCCATCCAGGGGTTCGCTCCATTGCGGGACCAGTGTCCCTGGAGATATTCATGCAGCACGCGGTAATAGATCCGTCTCGAGGCGGGTCTCGCCATCATCCTGGCGACATCCCCGTCGGCGGTCGGAAAGAGAGGAAAGTTCCCGTTGCCGAAGCTGTTGTCCATATCAAAGGGCAGGATGCCCCAGAGCCCGGAGGCGCTGTTGTAGGACAGGTAGCCGTTGTGGCCATTGCCGATGGAGAAGGCATCCCATCCGCCGATAAGCACCCGCACCGAGATGACCCGCAGCCAGGCCTCGACGTCCAGGATATCGCCGATCTGGGCGTCGAAATCGGCCACGGATCTCGTCACCTGGCGGTCCATCACCCGCGTCAGGTTCATAAGCGGCGTCCAGTCATCTCGGGTCTGGTTCATGCTGTGGAAATAATAGCCGCGATAGTTCTCCGTCTCGTCGCCCATGTGCACGTAGGAAGCGCCATCCCAGGCCGTGCGGGAGCCGCCGTCGTTGAAGTTGAGGCGGCCATTCGCCTTGAGCACCGGTCCGTCGCCGCCCTCGCCGTACCATTTCTGCATATAGTCGCGGTCGACCGACTGGAAGAGCCCGTAGCTCGAACCGCCGGAGCCGTTAAAGTAATTCCTGACGAAGAAGTAGTCCGCGGTCGGGGCCGGCGTCGCCTCGCTGCCGTTTCGGCCGACGAGGAAGTAGGCCGCCCCCTCGTTCGGATTGGCTCCGCGGCTGGTGAGGTTGATGGCGGTGCGTCCGCGGTGGAAGATCTTGTCCTTCTGAAAGCTGACCCGGTAGTTGTTGCGGCCGGGGCGGCCCCAGGGGCTTCCGCGATAACGCACGCCGACATTATACATGGCCTCGTCGTTGTTGAAGACGAAGGCCCCATCGAGGAGATCATTGGAGTGAAGCATGCGGCTTGAGAGCTCGCTCGTTTTCGCATCATCGAGAATGACCCGGGAGGCGTCTACGTTGGTGTTCACCAGGCCGGCGGCCTGCAGAAGCAGGGTGTGATCCGGAGCATCCCTGGGATAATGCCGCAACGCGCCATCCTCATCTTCAGCCTCCAGGTAGAAGACCACCTTGCGGCGGGTGCTGA
>CAJWMA010000329.1 GCA_913042995.1 uncultured bacterium
TGGCGCCTGATAAAGGCGAGGCTCTTCTCTACCTCAGCCTCATCCGCGTCCCTCGACAGGACCAGCCGGTAAGCCCTCCTGACAAAGCCGGCCGGTTGTCCGGCCGGATCGGGGACCGGGTCACTCAGAACACGGCCAGCGAAGACCCCGGCCTGCCAGTCAAGAAAGGAGCTGTTGAGGAGCATCAGGGCCTGCGGAGCGATGGTGGTCACTGTTCGCATCCCCAGGGACTGGGCCGTGTTGGTGTAATCAAAACCCTCGATGAGGGGCATCAACGTTCCGCGCTTGGTGTAGATGTAGACGCTGCGGCGGGACTGGTCCTTGCTGCTTGAAACCCCCCAGCCCCAGCCCGGACGGGAACCGCCCGCGATGACTTCACGCCCGAGCTTCGGAAAGAAACCACGCCCACCCATCTCAGGATTCAGCCCGCCAGCGACGGATAAAATCGAGTCGCGAATCGCCTCAGCCTCGAGACGCTTCATGTTCTGACGCCAGAACAGGTCGTTGGCCGGATCTCTCCGCGCGGCCTCTCCGCTCACAACGCGCGACGACATTCGGTAGGCGCTCGAGAGCATGATCAGCTTCTGAAGACGCTTGATCTTCCAGCCGCCGCGGATGAAGTCCCGCGCCAGCCAATCAAGCAGCTCGGGATGCGTCGGCGGCAGGCCCCTCTTGCCGAGATCGTTCGGTGTTCGAACAATCCCCCGGCCGAAGAGGTGCTGCCAGACGCGGTTGACCATGACCCGGGCGGTAAGGAAGTTTTCCTCGCCGGCCACCCACTCAGCGAGCGCTCGTCGCAATCCGGTCGAAGATTTCCCGGCCGGAGGGCCGGAGAGCTTGACCTCTCCCCCCCCCAGCACAGCTGGAAAGGCGGGCTTCACCAGGGCGGCTGGAGTCGCCGCGTTGCCGCGAACCAGGACCTTCGTCTCCCTGGGCTTTTCGCCATGCTCACGGACAGCCAACGCCCACTCGTTATTACCGATAGAGGCGTAGGTTGACGAGCTCTTGTCATATTTCGGCTTATCGTAGTAGCGGACGTTGTGGAGGAAGGCCAGGAAGCTGTAGTAGTCCTTCTGCGGTATGGGATCGTACATATGGTCGTGGCAGCGCGCGCAACCCATCGTCAGCCCCATGAAAGAAGCGCCGATCGCCACCACCATGTCATCGAGCCCATCGTATTCAGCCATCCGTTTGTCATCGGGCTCGTCGTCCCAGACCCCCAGGCGATAGAAGCCGGTGGCGATGATCGAGTCTCTGTTTGAATCATCGAGCTCATCTCCGGCAAGCTGCTCGAGGACGAAACGATTGTAGGGCTTGTCCTGGTTGAAGCTCCTGATAACGTAATCACGGTACCTCCAGGCCAGCGGCTTCTCGCCGTCACGCTCATACCCGTTGGTCTGGGCGAAACGCACCACGTCGAGCCAGTGCCGGCCCCAGCGCTCCCCGTATTGAGGCTTCGCCAGCAGCCTGTCGACCACCTCCTCAAACGCTCCGGGAGAATCATCCGCGGCGAAGCTCTCGACCTCCTCGTAGGTTGGAGGCAGCCCGATGAGATCGAAGTAGACCCTCCTGATGAGCTCGCGCCGACCAGCGGAGGCCGTCGGCTCGAGACCCTCACCCTCGAGCTTCGCGAGGATAAAATGGTCGATCGGATTGCTCACCCAGTCGGCCTTGCCGACCCCGGGAAGCGGAACATCGCCAACGGCGCGAAAAGCCCACCAGTCACGGTCCTTGTCCGTCACCTCCAGGCCGGGCGCCCGCCGGGGAGGCCCCGCCCCCTCCTCCTTCGGCCAGGGAGCTCCAAGCTCAACCCAGCGCGCGAGTATACCCACCTGGTCATCAGAAAGTTTCTGCTTCGGCGGCATCTTCAGCTCCGCGTCCCGGTAGCCGACAGCCCTGATCAACAGGCTCTCCCCGGGATTGCCGGGAACGACGGCGGGGCCGGATTCCCCCCCGGAAAGGATGGCATCATGCCGGTCCAGGCGCAGCTTACCCTTCTGCTTCTTCTGCCCATGGCACTTGAAGCAGCTTTCCGCCAGCAGAGGGCGAACCTTGCTCTCGAAAAATTGAAGAGCCTCAGCGGAGGCGGGAGAATCGGCTCGAAGCCCACCGCTAAAGACGAGTAGAGCCATGAGACAGAGGCTGGCGGCGACTCGATTGCAGGTCATCCCGGAAGAACCTCGAGGTGATTTTCGTGGAGCGCGATAACAAGCGCTGACCACCTTAACTTATCAACCCCGCAGGATGGCTGCCAGCATAAGACAGCTGAATTAACCAGGGCGCTCGCGAAATACGGAGACCCCCTTGCGTCGAAACAGCAAAGGCAATAGCGTTAGGGTTCAGAAAAAACTGACAGAACCTAGCTGGAGGAACTCGGAATGAGAAATACCGCATCGAGAAGAGATTTTTTAAGGGCGACAGCCGGCGTGGCTTCCGCCTCGCTGCTGGGTTCATCATCAGCCCTCGTGCGAGGCGCCATCGCCAGGCCCGGCTCAGGAATGAGATTCGGCCTGGTGACCTATCTCTGGGGACAGGACTGGGACCTGCCCACCCTCATCCGCAATTGCGCGAAAAGCAGGGTTCTTGGGGTCGAGCTCAGGACCACCCACGCCCACAAGGTTGAGCCGTCGCTCAATCCCGCGCAGCGCAAAGAGGTCAAAAAACAATTCGATGACAGCCCGGTGACCATGGTCGGAATCGGCAGCAATGAGCGCTATGACAATCCCAACCCGGCGGTTGTGGCGAAGGCGGTTGAAGCCACCAAGGCCTTCATCAAGCTCAGCCACGATGTCGGAGGAACCGGCGTCAAGGTCAAGCCGGACCGCTTCCACAAGGGCGTAGAGAAAGAAAAAACCATCGAGCAGATCGGCAAGGCTCTGAACCAGCTTGGTGAATTCGGCGCCGACTGGGGGCAGGAGATCCGGCTGGAGGTTCATGGGCAGTGCGCCCAGCTGCCGACGATCAGCAAGATCATGGAGGTCGCCCGGAACAAGAATGTCGGCGTGTGCTGGAACTCTAACGGGCAGGACCTCGAGGGTAAGGGAATCGAACACAACTTCGACCTGGTCAAGAAACGCTTTGGAGCGACGGCCCATGTGCGCGAGCTCGAGGACAAGCGGTATCCCTACCAGAAGCTCATGGAGCTCCTCGTCAAGATGGACTACTCAGGCTGGGTGCTGCTCGAGGCACGGGGAAAACCGAAAGATCGCGTCGCGGCGCTGGCGCAGCAGTTGAAGCTCTTCAACACCATGGTCGCCAATGGCCAGAAGGCGCTCGATAAGGGGAAAAAGAAATGAAGCTGCTCGTCGCTCTCTCTCTCTCGCTCGTATGCGCCTCTTCCCTGGCTGAAGATGCCGTTCTCTCAAGCGGACTGATCTACGAGAAGGCTCCCTTCCGGAGCTGCCACGCCTCGACGATCGCCGAGAGCGGAGATGGGCTGGTGGCGGCGTGGTTCGGAGGCACTGACGAGGGCAACAAGGATGTTGGGATCTGGGTGTCTCGAAAAGAGAAGGGGAAATGGTCTGCTCCGAAAGAGGTAGCCAATGGCGTACAGGCGCCCGGCAAGCGTCACCCCTGCTGGAACCCCGTACTCTTCCAGCCGAAGAAACCGGCAGGCAGCCCCCTGCTGCTCTTTTTCAAGGTAGGCCCCAGCCCGAGCACCTGGTGGGGGGAGCTGGTGAGCTCGAAGGACGGCGGACGTACCTGGACGAAACAGCGCAAGCTCGGCGAGGGAGTCATCGGCCCGGTCAAGAACAAGCCCATCGAGCTCGACAAGGGAGTCCTGCTCTGCCCCTCGTCCACCGAGCACGCCGGCTGGAAAGTTCACTTCGAGTTTTCCCCCGACCAGGGCAGGACCTGGAGCAGCACAGGGAACGTCAACAAGGACAAGCGCTTCGGAGCCATCCAGCCGACCATCTTCCGTCACTCAGATGGACGCCTGCAGGCCCTCTGCCGCAGCCAGCAGGGACGGCTGACCCAGACCTGGTCCTCGGACATGGGAAAGACCTGGAGCGAGATGAGCGCCACCTCTCTTCCCAATCCGAACGCCG
>CAJWMA010000330.1 GCA_913042995.1 uncultured bacterium
GATGGGCTGGTTTGATTTCTCCACCCTGAAGGAGCCCTACCGGATCGAAGGCAAGAAGACGATGGGGCTCGAACTCGCTGAGCAGCTCGGCTGGCAGCTTCCCGATGTCATTCTCTATCCGACCGGCGGCGGCACCGGACTGATCGGCATGTGGAAGGCCTTCGCCGAGCTGCGGGAGCTCGGCTGGATCGGGGAGAAGCTGCCGAGGATGGTCGCGGTGCAATCCTCCGGTTGCGCGCCGATGGTGCGCGCCTTCGAGGCGGGGCTCGAGCACGCCGAGCCCTGGGAGGATGCGGCCACCGTCGCCGCCGGGATCCGGGTTCCGGCGGCGGTAGGAGATTTTCTCATCCTGCGGGCCGTTCGCGAGAGCGGGGGATTCGCGGTGGCGGTCGATGACGAGAGGATTATCGAAGCTCGTGACCGGGCCGCGGCGGATTCAGGTTTTCTCATGTGTCCGGAGGGGGCGGCGACCCTGGCCGCCTACCTGCAGGAGGTGGAGAGCGGGCGGATTCGGCCCGATGAGTCAGCCGTCCTCTTCAATTGCGCCACGGGCCTCAAGTATCCGATGCCGTCGGCCGAGGAGCGCCTCGATTGCCAGGCTCCGCTCGATGTCGATGCCCTGCGCCGGAGCTGACATTCTTGTTCAACGAATGGTCCATGCCGCCTCCGTGTTGCCAGGGACTGAATTGGTGTGGAGGTCTTTGGATGGGACGAGTATCGTGATTCCTGTTGAGAGATTTTTCCCCCGCTATTGGAGGTGTAATTGGTGAGTCGTTTATTCGCTGCGGCGGTTTGTCTGGTAGTCCTGTGGTCCGCTTCGGAGCTGGCGGCCGGGCAGCCGAACATACTCCTGATCATCTCTGATGACCAATCCTGGACCGATTTCGGCTTCATGGGGCACAAGGTGATCAAGACGCCTCACCTCGACCGGCTCGCGGCCGAGAGCGTCGTCTTTCCCCGCGGCTACGTTCCCACCAGTCTCTGCCGGCCGAGTCTCGCCAGCATGGTGTCCGGCCTCTACCCGCACCAGCATAAGATCACCGGGAATGACCCGCCCAAGGGCACCGATCGCAGGGAGATGCTGCGTCATATCAGGAGAATCCCCTCCCTGCCGAGGCTGCTCGCGAAGAAGGGCTATCTCAGCCACCAGTCCGGCAAGTGGTGGGAGGGTCATTACGAGCTTGGTGGTTTCACCCACGGCATGACGACTACCGGGCGCCATGGAGGTCCGGGGCTCACCATCGGCCGCAAGGGTCTGAAGCCGATCTTTGATTTCATCGATGCCTCGGCCGAAAAGCCTTTCTTCATCTGGTACGCCCCCTTCCTGCCCCACACTCCGCACAATCCTCCCGCGCGGCTGCTGTCGAAATACAAGGCGGAGGGCAAGTCCATTCACGTGGCTCGCTACCAGGCGATGTGCGAGTGGTTCGATGAGACCTGCGGCGAGCTGCTGGGCTACCTGGACAAGAAGAAGCTCCGCGACAATACACTGGTCGTTTTCGTGACCGACAACGGCTGGATCCAGAAGGAGAAATCCCGCGGCAGCAATGCGAGGTCCAAGCGCTCGCCTTTCGATGGCGGCACCAGGACTCCGATCATGCTGCGCTGGCCGGGCAAGCTGAAGGCCGCTCGCCACGATACGCTCGCCAGCAGTATCGACCTGGCGCCTACGATTCTCGCCGCGGCCGGTCTCGCGCCGCACCCCGAGATGCAGGGAATTAATCTGCTGGATGTCTGCGCCGCCGGGGGGAAGAGCTCCCGGGACACGATCTTCGGAGAGATCTTCGAGCATGATGTCGGGAAGATCGATGACCCGGTCCCAGGCCTTCTCTATCGCTGGTGCATCAACGGGCCGTGGAAGCTGATTCTTCCACACCGCGGCAGCCCGGTTATTTCCCGTAAGCGGAAGTCTTCCTATCGTGATCCTGTCTGGGACGCTCCCCAGCTTTTCAATCTACTCAGCGATCCGCATGAAACGAAGGATGTCAAAGGGCAGGCTGCGCGGATCGCCGCTATGAGTTCCGATATCGAGCGCTGGTGGAAGGTGGAGAAACCCTGAGACCCGCTGATTCCGCGGTCTCTCGCCTTCCGGTCCTCCGCCGCGGCGATTCCCCTTGAGCAGCTAAGTAGCGTCTCCGGACAATATGTCATAAGATAGCCTGATTATATGAATAACGGCTTTTCTCCAGGGGCCCCGCGGGGCTGGATTCGAATTCGTGGAACACATACGCAACTTCTGCATCATCGCTCATATCGACCATGGCAAGTCTACGCTCGCCGACCGCCTGATCCAGGCCTGCGGCGCGGTCGATGATCGGAAGTTCCGCGACCAGATCCTCGACAGCATGGATATCGAGCGTGAGCGGGGCATCACGATCAAGAGCAATACGGTCACCCTCGAATACACCGCCGCCGATGGCGAGGCCTACCAGCTCAACCTGATCGACACGCCCGGGCATGTCGATTTTTCACACGAGGTGCGGCGTTCGCTGATGTCGTGCGAGGGCGCCCTCCTGCTGGTGGACGCATCCCAGGGAGTGGAAGCCCAGACGGTCGCCAATCTCTACCTGGCCATGGAGTACGAGCTGGAGCTGGTGCCGGTGATCAACAAGATCGATCTTCCGGCCGCGGACATTGACCGGGTGAGCGAGGAGATCGATGCAGACCTGGGCCTTGATCCCTTCGAGGCTATCCAGTGCTCAGCGAAGAACAATATCGGTATCGATGGTGTGCTCGAGGCGATTGTCGAGAAGCTGCCGCCCCCGAGCGGAGATCCCGAGGCGCCCCTCAAGGCGCTGGTCTTTGACGCGCAATACGATAAGTACCGGGGCGTGGTCATGCTGGTGAGGGTGCAGGATGGCGTTATCAGGAAGGGAGAGTCCATCCGGCTGATGTACACCGGGGCGGACCATGTCGTCGAGGAGGTGGGCTACCTGAAGCTCGAGAAGGTGGCGACCGGAACCCTCGAGACCGGCAGCGTCGGCTACGTGATCGCCGGAATCAAGACGATCCAGGACATCAACATCGGTGACACGATGACGGAGACCGAGCGTCCGGCGAAAGAGCCGATTCCCGGCTACCGGGAGGCGAAGCCGGTCGTCTATTCCTCGATCTACCCGATGTCGAGCGAAGACTACGGTGATCTGACCAAGGCGCTCGACAAGCTCAAGCTGAACGACGCCGCCCTGACCTTCACCAAGGTCTCCTCCGCCGCGCTCGGCTTCGGATTTCGCTGCGGCTTCCTCGGCCTGCTGCACCTTGACATTGTCCAGGAGAGGCTCGAGCGCGAGTTCGGCATGTCGCTGCTGCTGTCGGCGCCAACGGTGCAATACGATGTGACCCTCACCAACGGTGAAGAGGTCGTGGTGGACAACCCGAGCTTCTTCCCCGATGCCGGGGATGTTGAGCGTGTCGAGGAGCCCTACATCAAGGCCTCGATCATGATCCCCGAGAAGTTCCTCGGAGCGGTCATGGAGCTCTGCCGGGAGCAGCGCGGCGAGAAGACCCAGTTCGACTACCTGGCCGTGGGTCGAGTGGAGGTTACCAGCGAGATGCCCCTGGCCGAGGTGCTCTTCGATTTTTACGACAGGCTCAAGACGGTAACCCGGGGCTACGGCTCCTTTGATTACGATGCTCTCGATTACCGTGCCACGGATATCGTCAAGGTCGACATCATGGTCAACAAGGAGCGTGTGGATGCCCTTTCGCAGCTGGTCCATCGCGAAAAGGCGCGCTCCCGGGCGATGCACTATTGCGACAAGCTCTCCTCGACCATTCCGAAGCACCAGTTCAAGATCCCGATCCAGGGGACCATCGGCGGAACCATCATCGCCCGCAAGACCATCAACGCTTTCCGCAAGGACGTCACCGCCAAGTGCTACGGCGGCGACATCACGCGTAAGCGCAAGCTGCTCGAGAAGCAGAAGAAGGGCAAGCAGAAGATGAAGATGGTCGGCTCCGTCGAGATTCCGCAGGAGGCCTTCATCGCGGTCCTCAAGACGGAAAAAGAGAAGTGAGCTCCGGAGGCGGAGC
>CAJWMA010000331.1 GCA_913042995.1 uncultured bacterium
AGGCCAATGTAGATTCCATAAAAGCTGATTTTTCCGGCAGGCTTCGCCGGGCAATTCGCCCTGAAGAATTCGGATTGGATTTCCGGGACATTCGCAAGGAGGCGGAAGTCGCCGCCAGGTCCGGAACTGATTTCGGAATGCTGTTTATCAGCATGAGCTTTTTCATCATTGTCGCCGGCCTGATGCTCACCTCGATGACCCTGCGGCTTTCTCTCGAAAAACGATCAAGGACACTTGGGATGCTCGGAGCGGTCGGGTTTGACGGAACCAGGATCCGGCGAGTCCTGGCGATGGAGGGGGCCATCGTGATTTTTGTCGGATCTACAGTCGGCCTTCTTGGCGGAGTGGGCTACGCGGCCTTGCTCATTCGCGGCCTCAAATCCTGGTGGCAGGATGCCGTCAACTCACCTTTTCTTTCCCTGCATGTCGCAGGCCAGAGCCTCGTGATCAGCCTTGGCGCTACCCTGGCTCTCTCCGCGGTCACTGGCTATTTTGTTCTTAAAAAACTGACCGGCCTGCCGCCAAGGAGGCTGCTCAGCGGGATGGCATGCGCTGAAACCAACCGCCTGGATGCCTTCGCGGGGGGCAGGCGGAGGCTTTACGCGGGCCTGGGACTCCTTGCCCTTTCCACGGGTTTCATCGTTCTTGCCTGGCTTGAGGTTCTGCCGGCAATCCCGTCTTTTCTTGGAATAGGGACCTCTCTGCTTGCCGCCGGGATGGCGCTGTTCTCCTGGGGTCTGCGAGGATCCCCCGCGGGGCGGCTCAAGGGATCGGGAGCGATGGCTATGGTCCGGCTTGGTCTCCGGAACGGACGACGAGCCAGCGGGCGGAGTCTTCTCACCGCAGGCTTGATAGCGATTGCGACCTTCGTGGTGGTTACTGTTGCCGCCTACCAGAAAGATCCTGCCGGCGGAGAGCCGGAATTCTCATCGGGCGACGGCGGGTTCTCCCTTGTCGGACGCTCAGCATCGCCTGTTTATGCGCGGCTGGAGACTCGCAAAGGCAGGGAAGAAATCGGCCTCGACGATGAACTCTCGAATTCAATGGAAGGCGCCGGTTTCAATATATTTTCCCTGCGGGAGAGGCCCGGCGACGAGACGAGTTGCCTCAATCTGTACCGGCCAACGGAGCCTCGGATCCTCGGAGCTCCGCGGGAATTTATCGAGCGCGGAGGATTCTCCTGGGGAGGAACCCTTGCCGACAATGCAGAGGAACGCAAGAATCCGTGGATCCTCCTTGAGCAGGCCTGGGAGAGCTGGCCCGCGGGGACGGTCCCGGCCATTGGTGACCTCAATACGGTTCAATGGATTCTGCACAGCGGGCTCGGGAAGGACGTGACTATAAAGGACGGCCGGGGCCGCGACCTGTCCCTTCGCATCGTCGGCCTGCTCACAAACAGCCTGCTCCAGGGCTCCCTTGTGGTCTCCAATCGAAATTTTGAAGAGATGTTCCCCGACCGCAGGGGCTGGTCGACCTTTTTCATCGAGAGCCAGCCGAGGGGAGCTGAGTCTCTTCGTGGAGGCCTCGAGGACCAGCTCGGACGTTTCGGTCTGGACCTGCAATCATCGGGCCAGGTTCTTTCACGATTCAACCGGGTCCAGAACACCTACCTCTCGACCTTTATGGTCCTCGGGGGGCTGGGGCTGCTCCTGGGGACCATTGGACTTGGGGCCGTTCTCATGAGGAATGTAAACGACCGCAGGGGAGAGCTCGCGCTGATGAAGGCCCTCGGCTATTCAAGGAAGGCTCTTTCGCTCATGGTCCTGGCGGAGACCTTGTTTCTGATTCTTCTCGGGGAAGTCCAGGGCGCTGTTTCCGCGTTAATTGCGGCGGCTCCGCTGATCGCCTCCTCGCATTCACAGATTTCCTGGGGCCCCCTCGCTCTTATTCTCGCGGCTGTTCTCGCGGGAGGGGCGGGCTCGTGCCTCTTCGCTCTGCGGGCCGCGCTGCGCACCCCGGTGCTTGGCGCTCTTCGATCGGATTAGCCGCTCCGGAAATCGGTGTTCTACTCAATATTGATTCCGTATTATGTCCATCCTGCGCAGCAGGCGGGGCGCAGGTCAGGAGCCTTTTTCTCTCGGAACGGACCAGACTGTATGAGCTCGACAACTCCCGATGACACCACTGAGGTCGGCAGCTATTTCATCTCGAATTACCCGCCCTTCTCATTCTGGAATAAAGACCATCTCCCCGCGGCGATGGGCGCGCTCCAGACTGCTCCGCAAGAGATGTCGCCGATAGGGCTCTATCTCCACATCCCCTTCTGTCGTAAACGTTGCAAGTTCTGTTACTTCAGGGTCTATACCGACAAGAACAGCAAGGAAATCGAACGGTATGTGAGCGCGCTTGGGCGTGAAGCCGAGCTGTACCAGGAACTGCCTGGAGTCCGCGGCCGTCCTTTCAAGTTTGTGTATTTCGGCGGCGGAACGCCCTCGTACCTGAGCGCGAAACAGCTTCGCGGCCTGGTCGACAGGCTTAGAGACTCTATCGGCTGGGATGATGCCGAGGAGGTTACGTTCGAATGTGAGCCCGGGACGCTCAACCGCGGCAAGCTCGAAGCCATTCGGGAGATAGGGGTCACTCGGCTGAGCCTCGGCGTAGAAAACTTCAACGACGAAATCCTCGAAGAGAACGGAAGAGCTCATCGCTCCCCGGAGTGCCTCGAGGCCTACGGCTGGGCCCGGGAGCTCGCCTTTGATCAAGTCAACATTGACCTCATCTCAGGCATGGTCGGAGAGACCGAGGAGAACTGGAAGGACACGGTGCGGCGGGCTCTCGAACTTCAGCCGGAGTGCCTGACCATTTACCAGATGGAGCTCCCTTTCAATACGATCTACACCCGGGAGGGCGTTGGCGGAACAGGGGCTGTGGCGAATTGGGAGACCAAGAGACGCTGGGTTGACTACGCTTTTGGTGAGTTCAAAGCCGCCGGATATTCACAATCGAGCGCCTATACAGTCGTTCGTGACGCGGATACGAAATTCGTCTACCGCGATGCTCTCTGGGAAGGCGCCGACATGCTCGGGACAGGAGTCGCCTCCTTTGGGCACTTCCAGGGCTGTCATATGCAAAACGTCGATGGCATCGAAGAATACAATCTCCTTCTTGAAGAAGGGAAGCTTCCGCTTGGGCGGGCCCTCCCGGTCACTCCGCGACAGTTGATGATTCGAGAATTCGTACTCCAGCTGAAGCGCGGGAAGGTGGAGGTGTCGTATTTCCTGGAAAAATTCGGTCTCGATGCAAGAAATGAGTTTCGGGATCAGCTCCAGGCCCACCAGGATTCCGGATACCTGCAGATAGAAAACGATGAAACCATTCGGCTCACCCCCCGGGGGTTCCTTGTCGCCGACACCCTCCTGGAACCCTTCTTTGAAGAGCAGCACCGAGATGCCCGATACACGTAGATCTGTGACATCCGCCCATGAATGAGCCGCGCCTCACGCTTGCTACGGCCAACGCCTGGCTCGAGGAGGTCCTTGGGCAATTCCCCGACGATCGAATCGCGCTCGACAAGCTCGATGTTCTCAGTGGAGATTCGGTCCCGGGAATCTACAACGAGTTGCTGGTTCATACCCACCACATGACGGTGACTCTTGAGAAGCGCTGCGGCTGTCCCGTCTTCCTGGAGGTGATCAAGACTCGGCACGAGGGGCATGATTATGCCAGGAAGCTTGTCTTGCGGGCTGGAGAGGGCGGACCCGTCGTTCTTGCGGGAATCATGAGATTCCGGCTGGAATGTGTCCGTGAAGAAATCCGCCAGGCGATCGTCGACGCATCCACGCCGCTTGGAAGGATCCTGATCGAGAACGAGGTCCTGCGCCGGATAGAAACAGTCGCATTCCTCCGGTTCCCCCTGCAGAATACTTTTGGCGAATTGCTGGGGGGCGGCGCCGGAGAGGATTTCGCCTACGGAAGGATCGCGATTATCTTTTGCGATGACGAGCCTGCGGTTGAACTGCTCGAGCTGATTCCGCCAGGAATTTAATTTTAAGAGAACTACAAGGACT
>CAJWMA010000332.1 GCA_913042995.1 uncultured bacterium
GACCTCAGGAGATCCCGCATCGAGGCGCGGACATTTCCTGCTGGATAGTCCAGATTGCTGAGTGACCAATTGCCGGGTCCCTGGTTCTCGGAAATGAACTTCTTTCGAGCGAAAACTACTTGGCCAAGGCCTCGTAGCCCTTCTTTGGCTTTCCATCATCGCCAAGCTTGCCACAGGTCCAGAGGATTCCCCGGGACAGCAGGTCAAGATAGGCCTTCTGCTCGACGGTCACGTTGTGATGCCCCAGCGTGATGCCGAAGGTCTTTGTTTTCCCGTAGGTGCTCGCCCAGACGCAGACCTGTTTCTTGACCTTTGGGTTGCCGGGCTTTCCGCCAATGCCCAGGGGAATGGTTCCTTTCAGGGGATTGGTGATGTAGAGCTCGCCTTGCGGGCTGGTCCACGATTCAGGGAAGGCCTTCATGATGGGATGTTCAGGCTTCGCGTTAACTACTTCGATTGGGAACTTCGGTCCATGGCGCCGGGACTGGACCCCGACCAGCTTGTCCCACTCCTTGGTCGATGTATCCCGAAAGGTGTGCATGGCGCAATGAATCATGACGACCCCGACAGCGTTATCGAGATGGGCCTTGACGATCTTGTTGATAACCTCGGGATCTTTGAATCTTGCGTGACACTCGTTATGAACGATGACGTCGTAGCCTTTGGCCCAGTCAGGATTGTTGTAGATGCTCGGCAGTCCTGATTTGGGGTTTTCGAAGGCGATGGTCCACTTGACGTTGGCGCGGGCCGAAACGCCTTTCGAGATAATGTGCTGTTGCTTCTTGTAGTCGTGGTAGCCGCCTCCTGTAATCAGGAGAGCCTTGACCGGCTCAGCCTTCGGCTGGGCAGGGTCGGAGTAGGCGGGGCCTGCGGGCGACATGGCGGAAACAAGAACCAGAACGCAAAGAATGCTGGGAAACCTCATCTTGTGTAGAACCTCGATAGAAATGGATACTCAATCATTCGTTTATAGTCCCAGGCGAGCGATTCGCCTCCACGACTCGTTTTAATTCATGGTGCCAAAATAGGGCACAAAATTTTTTTTATTCCCATGGATACTGCTACAATTATGTAGTAATTTCTCGCTTTCAAATTTTCGGGCTTCATATTTTCACATGAAACGGGCTCTCCTATGAAATTTTCTGCGCAGGAAGAATACGGCCTTCGGTGCATTCTCAGCCTTGCCAGGGGGCAGGCCACCATCAAAAAGGTGGTCGAGGGCGAGCGGGGGGCGCCTGCCCGCAATTACCCCACTGTTTCCGAGGTCGCCCACACGGAGGGGATCTCAATTCAATATGTGAGAAAGCTCTTTGGCCTGCTTGCGAAGGCGGGCCTCATCGAAGGAGTGCGCGGCTGCAAAGGAGGGTATCAGCTCGCGAGACCTGTTGAAGAAATCACCGTCGCCGAGGTTCTCCATGTACTCGGAGGGAGGCTTTATGAATCCGGAACTTGTAACCGGTTTGCGGGGGATCGAAAATTTTGCGTTCACAGCAACGAATGTTCGCTCCGCTCTCTCTGGTCCGGCTTGCAGTTCATCCTTGATGGGGTCCTCGACAAGGTGACCCTGAAAGACCTCACCGGCAACGAGCGGAGCATGGGCGAATGGATCCAGCTCCACTCACCCGAGATCCCCACCCTGGACTTCTCATCCGGAGAAAAACTGGAAGCCTGAGAGATGCAAAGCCCTACAGACCATCTGGATGAACTTGCCGGCCAGGACTACAAATACGGTTTCGTAACCGATATCGAGTCAGATTCAGTTCCCCCCGGCCTCAACGCAGATGTCATCAAGAAGATATCTGCGATCAAGGAGGAGCCTGAATGGCTTCTCGAGTGGCGCCTGAAAGCCTATGAACACTGGCTGCAGATGGTTGAGCCTCGATGGCCCAAGGTCGACTACTCGGAGGTCGACTTCCAGTCCATCAGCTATTACTCCAGCCCGAAACCAAAAAAGGAGCTTCAAAGCCTGGACGAAGTTGACCCAGAGCTGCTTGAGACCTTCGAGAAGCTTGGAATCTCCCTCGATGAACAGAAGCGGCTCTCTGGCGTCGCGGTAGATGCTGTGTTTGACAGCGTCTCCGTTGCGACGACCTTCAAGGAGAAGCTTTCGGAGCTGGGCATCATCTTCTGTTCTTTTTCGGAGGCGGTGCGCAAACACCCCGAGCTCGTGAGGAAATACCTTGGCTCGGTGGTCCCTTACAGTGACAACTTCTACGCCACATTGAACTCCGCCGTCTTCAGCGATGGGTCCTTTTGTTATATCCCCAAAGGGGTCCGGTCCCCCATGGAGCTCTCCACCTACTTCAGAATCAATGCGGCCAATACCGGGCAATTCGAGAGAACCCTCATCATCGCGGATGAAGACTCCTACGTAAGCTATCTCGAGGGGTGCACAGCTCCGATGCGCGATGAAAATCAACTTCATGCCGCGGTCGTGGAGTTGGTCGCCCTTGATAACGCCCAGATCAAATACTCCACAGTACAAAACTGGTATCCGGGCGACGAAAACGGCAAGGGGGGCATCTACAACTTCGTCACCAAGCGAGGCGCCTGCCGCGGGACAGCCTCCAAGATCTCCTGGACACAGGTCGAAACGGGATCGGCCATCACCTGGAAGTACCCAAGCTGCCTTCTCCAGGGAGACAATTCCGTCGGCGAATTTTACTCTGTCGCCCTGACCAAAAATTATCAGCAGGCCGATACAGGCACCAAGATGGTTCATATCGGGAAAAACACTCGAAGCACTATTATCTCCAAGGGTATTTCCGCCGGGCGAGGACAGAACTCCTATCGCGGTCTCGTCAGGATGAACAAAGGCGCTCAAGGGGCTCGAAATTTCTCCCAATGCGACTCCATGCTTATGGGCGATCGCTGCGGCGCCCACACGTTCCCCTACATCGAGATCAATAACCCCACTGCACAGGTCGAGCACGAAGCCTCAACCTCAAAGATTGGCGAAGACCAGATCTTCTACCTGAGACAGCGGGGGATCTCCACCGAAGACGCCATCTCCATGATCGTGAATGGTTTCTGCAAAGAGGTGTTCAGGGAGCTGCCTATGGAATTTGCGGTTGAGGCACAGAAGTTATTGAGCATCAGCCTTGAAGGAAGCGTGGGCTGAGCCCCGAAAGCGAGTCCCGCAACGACTCATCAGACGACCATCGAACCCGTGAGAGCACAAGAATGTTAGAAATCAAAGAACTCCAGGCCAAGGTTGAGGACACCCAGATATTGAAGGGTGTCTCGTTGCAGGTGAACCCTGGGGAAGTTCATGCGGTGATGGGGCCGAATGGCTCAGGCAAAAGCACCCTTGGGAAGGTGATTGCCGGGCACGAAGACTACCTCGTCACGGGCGGCTCGGTCACCTACAACGGCAAGGATCTCCTCGAGATGGAGCCGGAAGACCGGGCCTGCGAAGGGGTCTTTCTCGCCTTCCAGTACCCTGTGGAAATCCCCGGGGTCGGCAACAATTACTTTCTCAGAACGGCCCTCAACTCCGTTCGGAAATACCGGGGAGAGGAGGAACTCGATGCCTTTGACTTTCTGGAGCTTGCCAGGGAGAAGGCTGATCTCGTCGAGCTCGACAGGTCGCTGCTCGACCGGCCAGTGAACGAAGGTTTCTCAGGCGGGGAGAAGAAACGCAATGAGGTGTTTCAAATGGCCGTGCTGGAGCCAGCCCTTGCCGTCCTGGACGAAACCGATTCGGGGCTCGACATCGATGCCCTGAAGGCCGTGGCGGATGGGGTCAATTCCATGCGGAGCCCGGACAGAGGCTTCATTGTCATCACCCACTACCAGCGTCTTCTTGAATATATCGTTCCCGACCATGTCCATGTCCTCCACGATGGGAGAGTTATTAAATCTGGAGACAAGGAGTTGGCCCTCGAACTCGAGGACAAAGGCTACACCTGGATTGAAGAGGAGGCCGCCAACCCGGCCAGCTGATCCGTTCTCTCGCAGGAAATGATCGGAATCGGCGGAGATCTCCCATGACCGCA
>CAJWMA010000333.1 GCA_913042995.1 uncultured bacterium
GCGGGATGAGCCCCTGGTAAGAGCCCCTTCGGACCGGTCTCTCATTCCGCGATCTTTGCCGGAGAATTGAATATTTATGTCACGCCTTGGAGAACTGGCGTTGCTCTGTCTCAAGCTGGGCTTCCTTGGTTTTGGCGGCCCCGCGGCGCATATCGCCATGCTTGAAGACGAGGTGGTTAAGCGCCGAGCCTGGATCAGTCCGGAACGTTTTCTCGACATGCTGGGGGCGACCAACTTGATTCCGGGGCCGAACTCTACGGAGATGGTGCTTCACGTTGGCTTCATCCGGGCGGGGTTTACAGGCCTGCTGGTGGCGGGAGCCTGCTTTGTTTTTCCTGCGGTGGCGATCGTCACGGCTCTCGCCGCGCTCTATGCGAGCTACGGGGAGCTTCCGGATGTGGTCCCTTTTTTCAAAGGGATCCAGGCGACGATTCCCGCCCTGATCGGCCTGGCTGTCTGGAGGCTCGGCAGAACCGCTTTCAAGAGCTCCTTGCTGGCAGTCATCGGTCTTTGCGTTACGGCGGCGGTATTGCTGGAGACGGATCCTGTTATCGCCCTGGCCGCGGGAGGTTTTTTCGGCTTACTGGCTGGCGGGATCTCCAGCGGCTCCCCTCCGGATAAGGCTGCCGCTGTTGCGCTTGGCTGCGGCGGCGGCTGGCTCGGTTGCAGTGGAGGTACGCTTGCTGCTGCCGGGGCGGCGGGAGTGGTGAAAGCGACCCTGGCGGAATTGGGATTCGTTTTTCTCAAGATTGGTTCGGTATTGTTCGGTACTGGCTATGTTCTCGTGGCCTACCTCGAGCGTGAACTGGTAAACGAGCGATTTGGAATTACCATTGAGCAGCTTCTCGACGCGGTCGCGGCCGGAAATGTTACGCCCGGGCCGATCCTCTCGACCGCAGCGTTTCTGGGCTACCTTCTGCATGGGGTTCCCGGCGCGGCCATCGCCTCGGCAGGTATTTTTCTGCCGTCCTTCATTTTTGTCGTTCTCCTGGCAAAGATACTCTGGCGGCTGCGCGCATCTCAGAGAATGGGGAACTTTCTCGACGCCGTGAATGCCAGCTCTGTGGGCCTGATGGCGGCGGTGACGGTCACCCTTGCGCAAAATACTCTTTTTCAATGGCAGAGCGCGGTCCTGGCGGTGTTGGCCATGGTTCTGCTTGTCGTCTTCAAATGGAGCCCCCTCTGGCTCATTCCCTCCTCATCGGTAGCGGGCTGGTTGCTTTTCCAGCTTTGAGCAGAAGTGCAATTTGCCCGTTTCTTTTACCTGCAACGAGAAGAGGTTAAGATATACTTTCACCAATCGATCATCCGGGAAGTTTTGTGCTGGAAGTTCTTGTGGCGACAAACTTTGACAATCTGACCCTTGTCGTGTCCCGGCGCTGATTTTACCTTGGGGAGACTATGGCCAAGCTAACTATTGAATCAGGTTCTCAGCGGGGAAAGCAATTCAAGCTACCCGAATCAGGCACCTTCACGATTGGGCGTGATGAGAAGTGTGATATCTGTATCGATGACAAGATGGCCTCCCGGGTTCATTGCGTGGTGCATTGCGAGCAGGGGAAGCGGGTCATCAATGACCACAAGAGCACCAACGGCATCCAGGTCAATGATGTCCCTGTAGATCAGCACACGCTGATTCCCGGCGATACGATCGGGATCGGTGACACCCTGATTTCCCTCGCTACCGACGATGAGGATTCGCTCATCGGGAGCACCCTGGCCGGCTATGAAATTGAGAAGCGTCTTGGCCGGGGCGCCATGGGAACAGTCTACCTGGCACGTCAGCTTTCATTGGACCGGCCGGTCGCCCTGAAGATCCTGGCACCGAGGTTCTCCAAGGATGAGGATTTCATTAAGAGCTTCCTCGAGGAGGCCCGAGCTGCCGGCCGCCTGAATCATCCGAATGTAGTCCAGGTCTACGATGCTGGAAACGAGGGTGACCATCACTATATGTCGATGGAGTATCTCGAGGGCGGCAGCCTTGAAGAGCTACTTGAGAGCGAAGGTCGGCTCGATATTATTCGGGCCGTGGACGCCGCCAGGGATGCTGCCCAGGCGCTTCAGTTTGCCCAGCAGAACCAGATAGTTCATCGTGACATCAAGCCTGCGAATCTGATGCTCACGCTGGATGGAACGGTCAAGGTTGGAGATCTCGGCATCGCCGCCGATCTCAGTCAGGCTGGTACAGCCGGGGGAGGCGGCAATACTCCCGCGGCGGGCTCTCCCCGCTACATGGCGCCTGAGCAGGCTCGCGGCGAAGCGCTTGATCACCGCGCGGATATTTATGGTCTCGGCGCAACGCTCTACAGGATGATAGCCGGGGTCGCCCCTTTCGATGGGTCCAGCGTCAAGGAAATCATCCGGGCCAAGCTGGACAACGACCCGACACCGCTCCGCCGCCTGGTACCGGAAATTCCCGGTGGGCTCTCTGCCGTCGTACAGAAAATGCTGGCGCGCAATCCTGACAGCCGCTACGACAATGCGGACCAGGTCTTTTCCGCCCTGGATCCGTCTCAGTACAGAAAAGGTATCTCGGCAAAGGGCAAGGCGCGCGTCGCAAGGGCAGCCTCTGTGAGCCAGGGTTCGCGTCCCGCCGCCGGCCGCAGCGCAGCCATACGACAGCGCCGTCCGGCGCAGGGCTCCCAGTCCAACCTGGTTGTAGGCTCGGTGATAGGAATCGTTGCGCTGGTTCTTGTCCTGGTCCTGGTCTCAAAGTTGATGAACGACCAGGATGATGGGGGCGGCAGGTCGAAGATGGTCGAGCCGCGTACGACGAAAACGAAGCCCGTGAAGAGCAAGAAGCCAACTCCCGGAATTGAGCGCGATGCCTCAAAGATTGCCCTCAAGGAGCTCAAGAGCATTGAGGCTCTCTACTCAAAGGGAGAACTGGAAGCGTCGGCCGCTCTTCTGCGTCTGGAAAATCTGCTGGGCGACAATCCGCGGATCAAGGCTCCCGCCGAGAAGCTCCTGAAGGAGCTTCGCTCCAAGGCGGAGCTTGCCAGGAAGGCGGCCCTGAAGAAGCGGAAGGAGGCAGCCTCCGCCGAACTGGTAGCCATCGATGTTCTGCTGGGGAAGAAGGAGCTGCGCAAGGCTGACGAGGCGCTCACCGGCTTCCTTGCCAGGCACTCCGAGCTCGGGGCCGAGATGGCTTCAGCTCCGCGAACAAAGCTTGGCCAGCTGGTTCGCGCCGCTATGGATGCCGCGGGCAAGCAGGTGACAGAGATGGTTAAGAACGGCGATTTTGAAAAAGCCCGTACGGAAATTGTTACGCTCAGGGTGCGGATGCCTTCCAGTGAAGAATCCCGTCTCCAGTCGATGGCGGCGGAGGTCACCCTGGCCGAGAGCCGTATGGCGAACAGCCTGAAATTTGTCGAGGACAACCGGGATGGCGTTTTCGAGTTGCTGGCCGATTTTGATTTTCCCGGAGCCAAGAAGCATCTCGATGGCATTACCGGCAAGCTCGGGGGCCTCGATAAGATAGCAAATAAAGAGGCCAAGGCTCTTCTCACCATGTTAGGCAAGCAGGTCTATTTGAGCGGGAAGGTCTGGGAGGAGCTCCAGGCGATCTTTTCCGAGTCCGTAAAGTCCAAGTCCTTTGTGAAGATCCTGACGGCGGCTAAGAATGCCAAGGAGCAGAAGTACAAGGTGCTCGGGGTCGAGGGGCCCGCGGTAAGGATTCAGGCGTCCGGGTCCAAGGCGGTTCCGGAGGCTCATCGTATTCTCGGGCTTGATGCGAACAGCATTGTCGCGTTGATGGGGAAGCCGGGACGCGCGGGTCTGGAGAATGCGGATATTATGCAGGGTCTTGGTATGCTGCTGTTGTTGAGGGATGGGGCTGGCCGGGGGCGCGAACTGCTCCTGGGGGAAAAGCCCGCCGAGGCCGATACCTACAGGAAAGAAAACGAGCGCCTGCTTGTCAAGTACGCTGATTCCTGGCGGGAGACACGACTGTTCTCGCTGCAAAAGCTCGAGAGCAAGCTCTCCGCCGGCAAGAA
>CAJWMA010000334.1 GCA_913042995.1 uncultured bacterium
ACTCAGCGCCCGGTAACTTCACTCGCAACCAGCAGGTCATCGAGTACGGAGAAGATCTTCTCCTGGACATCCTTCTTGTAGAGGTTGCCCGTGTGCCCGCCTCCAACGAAAACCTCCAGGCGCTCGCTGAAGGTTGAGCCGAGCCAGGCGTGGTCGTCGTCGGAGAGCAGGAAGTCGTTGTCGGAGGTGAAGACAAAGGCCTCCTTATTATCTCGCAACGATTTCTCCTGGGATCGCAGATCTCCCCGATCGAAAAATTCTTTGTCTTCCTTCGAGCCAGGCTCCTTCGACGAGATGCTGGGAAGGACAAATGAGTAGAAATATTCCATCCAGGAATAATCGCTGATCTCTCGGTAGGAAGCCGTCGGCTCCCAGGCGCTCATTTCCGTCAGCAGGACTCCGGTGGGGTTTCTCCGTTGGCTCTCGTGAATGACCGAACGCAGTACCAACCTGTACTCCAGCCCGATGAGGAAGCGTGACTCCTCGAGATCGAAGGGAAGCCCTGTGCCGGGCTCAATCTTCAAGGTCTCGTCCGCCAGCGCCGTCGCCTTCCGCAGGGCCTGCAGCATGCGCGGCTCTCTCTCCGCTTCTGGCCAGGCGTTGACGGCCTGGTACATATTGTCAAGCCGGCCGGCGCCGTAGCGGAGGCTCACAGGCGGATTGATCGCGACATAGCGGTCGAACGCCTCGGCTTCCGAACGTTCCTCCGAAGCCAGGAAGAGAGCCTGGTAGGCTCCCATCGACACTCCCATCAGGGCCTTCCTGCCGGTAAAGCGGGCGGGGTAGGCGCCAGTCAGATCGGAGTGGACCAGCTCGAGAGCCTTCCTGACCTCCGGAATATCTTCCGGCGGATAGCCGGGAGTCTGCTGGGTAGAGGCCGTCGCCATGAACTCCGGATGAAATGAGCTGCTGAGAAGCGCCACCGAGAAGCCGCGCTTGTAGCCCATCTCCGCCAGCGCTATCGTTCTCTCGTTCTCACGATGGGATCCGAGACCGGGCAGGATATAGAGCAACGGGGCGGCTCCCGGCTGCAGCCAGTAGCTGTAGGGAAGCCATTTTCCCGTCGCCGGAACAAACACCTCGCCCGCCTCACCGGCCCCCGCGAAACCACGGTCGGAAAGCGACAGGTAGAGAGCCATCAGGGTGTCCTCGGCCGGCGACTCCGTCCCCGCGACCTCCACTCCGGCAACCCGGGCATTTCTCTGAATGGACCAGAAAAAACGGGAGGCCTCGTAGGGATCGGGCGAGGCCCGCACCAACCTCAAGAGGTCCTCGATTCCATCACAGCGGGAGTTGATACCGAGAACGATGAATCCCCCCGGGATCCAGTTGGTAGGAGTCAGGGCGAAATTAAAGATCTCGCCGGTCCCATCGCGAACCGAGCTCGGACCGAAGTAGGGAAGGTTCAGAAAGATGCTCGAATCCCACCCCCAGGCGGCCAGGGCAAGCCCAATATCTTCAGGAGCCGGCCTCTCTATTCCCAGGTCAGCGGCCGGATCAAAGATGCCCGCCAATCCAATGGTTCCATTGACCAGGAACCGGGAGGTCTCTATCCCCGCGGTCAGAAAATCACCCTTCATGGCATTCGCCACAAAGCGCTTGGGATAGGCCATCGTGTAGGTGAAATTGCTGATTCGTCTTCGAACCCGGGCAGGGAAGAGAAAACGATGGGCCGTACTCATGGGAGCCACGAAGTAGTTCAGAAAAACAAAATTCGCGGCTCCTACAGCGCGGTTGAAAGGCTCGAGGGGATCACCCAGGACCTCGATGGGCCGGGGTTCCTCCAATTGGAAATAGACATAGCCCGGCCCCCTGTAGTCACTCCAGTCCCGTCTCTCGGTCTCGATCGTGCTGCATGCGCTCATGCAGACAAGAAGAAACAGGCAAGTCGATATGTTGAAGATTCTATCCATCGTCGAGACGCGCTACCTCAAGGGGAACAGAACATGCTCTCAAACGCGATCCCCGGTCAACCCTGCCGGGCGATCAGACCTGTCCGAACTCATCGGACAGCAACCTGAATTATAAAAGACGAAACGGGTCCTACCAAGCCGTCACTCAAGAAAGCCGTAAACCGTGACCGCAGAGGCATTCGAGAGCCTGTGGGAAAAGAAAAATGGCGGAGAGACTGGGATTCGAACCCAGGGACCCCTTGCGAGGTCAATGGTTTTCAAAACCATCCCGTTCGGCCGCTCCGGCATCTCTCCGCTGAGTACTTTCCGACGGCTTGTTCAATGCGGATTGTGCGAAACTGCCCGTCTCATTGCAAGCTCGGCTGGCAAAGAGAGAAAAAATGACCGGCCGGGAAGCCGGACACTCACCTGCCGGAAATCAACCGCAGGCCCCGTTGGACGAGCCCGGATCGCCTTTCTTCCCTTCCCCCCCCCGCCTCTCCCTGAAGAAGCTCCGCAGCAGCTCGGCGCTCTCATCCGCCAGAATACCACCCTGGACCCGGGGGAAATGATTGTTGGCGCTATTGGCCAGGACCTCGAACACCGAGCAATGGGCGCCGGCCTTCGGGTCAACCGCGCCGTAGACAACCTCGGGAATCCTCGCCTGGACAATCGCCCCCGCGCACATGAGGCAGGGCTCGAGAGTTACGTAGAGAACGCAGCCCGTCAAGCGCCAGGACTTGTAATAATCCGCCGCCTGTGTAATCGCGAGGATCTCCGCGTGAGCGGTCGGATCCCTCAAAAGCTCGCGCTGGTTGTGAGCCCGGGCAACCAGCCGGCCGGTAGCCGCATCCAGGATCACCGCCCCAACGGGAACCTCTTCAACCTCGTAGGCCCGGCGGGCCTCCTTGAGAGCCTCGCCCATAAAATGTTCGGGACTCAGGTCTTCCATGAAGGCGGAACTCTCATCGCTCATGCGGTATTCTCCGTTGCGGGTGTCCGGGAGTATATCAGCCAGGCTGACACCGGCGCAATCGGCCCTCTGAGATCCTGGCCAATGCCGTAGGACCCAATTAAATATCTTGATAGACTTCTACTCCGTTCCTAATATCCTACAACTTGAAGCGAGACGATAGGTGCGCCCATAGCTCAATTGGATAGAGTACCGGTCTACGAAACCGGGGGTTCCAGGTTCGAATCCTGGTGGGCGCGCCATTTATTCCGCAGGGGCCTCGTGGTGAAAGTCATGAGCCCCTGTTTTTTTGCCTGAGCGGCGAATCGGAAATGACCTAGAGGACGAGCGTATGCAACTTACCCGGAAACCTGACACCGGCACCCCTGAGCTGAACTTCATCCCTGCCGACTTCGATCCCGCCTGCCTCGACAGCCTGAGGGAGCGGGTCGACGCGCTCCTGGCCAGGCCGGTTGAAACCGCCGAAGAGCTCGAGAGCTTCATTCGGGACTGGAGCGAGCTCACCTCGACAGTCGAGGCTGAAAATGCCCGGCGCTATATCGCAAAGACCTGCGACACGGTCGACGAGGCGATCAAGGACAGCTTCCTCTCCTACCAGCGCGAGGTGGTACCCCTCTACAGCGAGCTCAATGACAACCTCGACCGTAAGTACCTCGCCAGCCCCGCCCGCCCGAGCCTTCCCGCCCGCTACGAACTCTTTGACCGGCGGCGCAAGACGAGGGCTGAGCTCTTCAGGAAAGAAAACACGAGCCTGGAAACGAAGGACACTGAGCTCTACTCGAAATACATGGAGATCCAGGGAGCCATCACGGTCGAGATCGATGGAGAGACCCTGACCGCCCAGCAATGTTCCGCGCTGCTGGAGAAGCCCGACCGGGAGCTTCGCGAGAGAGCCTTCAGAAAACTGGCGGAACGCCGGCTGCAGGACAGGGAGCGCATCGAGGAGCTCTTTGACCAGCAGCTCGCCACACGCCACCAGATCGCCCTCAACGCCGGCTACGACAACTACCGCGACTACAGGTTCCAGGAGCTCTGTCGTTTTGACTACGGCCCCGAAGATTGCGCGGCCTTCCATACCGCCGTTGAGGAGAGCATCGTTCCCGCGGTAGGCGAGCTCACCCGCAAGAGAA
>CAJWMA010000335.1 GCA_913042995.1 uncultured bacterium
CCGATCGAGATACTCGGCGCCACCGCTATCGCTGATTTTGAGGAAGGAAGGATCGGGTTCAGGGTCGAGGGGCGAGTGGAAGATCTTCCGATCTCGCTGGACGCGTTTATTCCGACGACCTGCACGCTTACCATGCATTCGGCCGAGGGTGAAGACGTCCCCTTCAATTTCGAGATTGTCGTGCCGCTGGAGATCGAGGAGAACGATGAGGGACGTAGAGAGATCGTCGGCATCGGCGAGGCGGTCATTGAGAACCCCGACATCGAGGTGACCGCTGGCGGCGGTCTTCTCTGTGGACTCTTCGGCGCCGCGGGAGGCGCGCTCTCAGACATGTTCCTGGCGCCATTCGCTGAGACCGTCAACCAGCTTGTCGACAGCCTGCGGGATGACCTCGTCGGCCTGGAGATCTGTGAATGAAGGCGCGGGCGGCCTGGGGCTTATTGCGCCGGACAGAAGCCCTGTTCGCAGGCCAGTGAGCTTTCTGCTCCGGCCGATTTCGGATCGTAGCCGCAGATCGGGTAGGGCTCGGGGGGAAGCGATGTTCCCAGGAAGAGGGCGCTCAGGGTAAAGATCGCATCGGTGATGTTGAGCTCGCCGTCATCGTTGGAGTCACAGGCCTCTTCACATCGAAACTCACCAGCTCCAGCGAAGAACAGCGTGTTGAGGGTAAAGATCGCATCTGTCAGGTCGAAGGCGCCATCCGAGTTGCAGTTGCCGCGGGTGAAGGCCTCCTGGAAAGCTTCGGCCCTGAGGATGCACGAGCTGGCGGGCCCGCGAAGTTCCCCGCGCAGGCAAACCACCCGGATCTCGTAGGTGCCGGGCTCCGCGCCGTTCATGCGGAACTCGGTGGCGTCGGGTTCGAGTACGCTGTTGGCTCTCGGCAGGCCTTCATGGAGGACAGTGATCTCGATGGCGTCGATAGCCGGCGGCTCGGTCCAGGTTACCACCAGGGACTCCGCTGAGTCGACCACGCAGGAGAGCCCGCTGACCGGGGGGATCGTAACCAATTCCACGGCGGCGAGGCAGTCAAGCCTGGGTAAGATCATCCCCGAGTTGGCGTCCGTGACAGAGATGCCCGTAGATTTAAGTATTCCGACGAGCTGCTCGGGTGAGAGCCTCGGGTTGGCCTCCAGCATGAGACAGATGGCGCCTGCGATATGCGGGGCAGCCTGCGAGGTCCCCGAGATGGTTTCGTTTCCGCCTCCGGCGCCGGCGCTGATGATAGTCTCTCCCGGCGCGAGAAGTTCAAGCAGCGGTGAGCGGTTGGTGAAGGCGGAGATATCTCCGGGATTGGTGTCGTGGATGGACCCTACCGAGACTACGTTTTGCATGCAGGAGGGCAGGGCGAGAGAGTTCAGGCTGCCGTTGTTGCCCGATGCCGCGAGAACCAGCACCCCGAGCTCGCGGGCGGCGGCGACAGCTCCGGCGATGGCCTCGTTCGCATCTTCGCAACTCTCGGTGTAGAGCGAGTGGCTTGCGAGGCTCATATTGATGACATCGATGGAGATTCCGTTGTCCTGTTGATGGAGCGATACGGCATATTCGATTCCCGCGGCCCAGTCGGTAAACCAGCCCACGTTTCTGCTATCGAGAACCTTTACAGGAATGATCGAGGCTTCCGGCGCGATTCCTGCCGTGGTGACATGCCCCCTGGAGGCGAGGATCCCGCTGACATGTGTCCCGTGGCCGTTGTCGTCATCAAAATCTTCACTGACATCATCTCCCTGGGAGAGAAAGCGTCTGCCGTGTTCAGCGAGCAGCCCCTCGACAAGGTCGGGGTGGTCGTTGTCGACGCCGCTGTCGAGTACGGCCACGGTTCTTCCAACCCCGCTGATTCCGAGATCCTGGGCTTCGTTTGCGCGAATCAGCTGGCGACTTTCGATCAGCGCCGCGCCGCCCTGCTGGTCCACTTTCAAGTTCCTGATCGATTCCATTCGGCTGAGCTGGTCCAGGAGCGCCTCATCTTCGAGCTCGAGAGCCAGCACGGGAGAGTACCTGAAACGGTAGCGCAGAGAATAGCCTTTCTCTCCCAGCGCGGTCAGGAAGCGTTGCTGGGAAGCGCGGTAGCGCCGCACTCTCTGTTCAAGAGGGGTCGCTGAGAGTCCACTGTCGGTCTGCGGCGCATCCGTAAGTACCACGCAGATAACCACGCGTCCTTTTTCCTGCAGGCTTTTCCTGATTCCGGCATAGTCCGGAGCCGCCTGGAGGGTGGGCATGTTCAATGCCAGGCCGAAGAAAAAAACGGCCAGCAGAGAGGATCCGCACCCGCTTCTTGTTCTTATCGAGATCACCTGGTTCTCCTGGAACCATTTCAACTGCCGATTACAGCGCATTTGAGCTAATCCCCCTGATTTTATCAGTAAACCGGGAGGTCTGCCCCGACCTTTTTCCTGGCGAAATGGAGTTCCTGTTCGGATTCACAGGCCTGCGCGCGGAAAGCTTCTGTCGGAGAGATAAATAGGCCGAAATCTCGTTATTTTGCCAATAAGTGATGCCTCCAGCACCGATATGTATTATGCTAACTGTGACTTAAGTGTCGGGGAAAAGACGTTTTGGAGGGGTCGTATCTTTGCGGCTCCGGGGCACTTCGGACGTCAATCCTGGAAAGGAAGACAGTGTGTTTCCTTGCCGGGTGATTCGGCAAAGTGGTGGTCCTTGTGGGAGGGGATCGCCTCGAAAAACGTGGTCCAGGACGTCGTTTGACGAACGGTCTACCTGGGCAGCGTTGTGACGCGCGGGTTCAGGATTATGAGTCCACGCAATTCTAAGAGACCTCGAAATCGGGTAACTGACAGTATATAGAGTCTTTCAGCCAGGCAGACCCTTTTGCGGGTCACAGCAGAGCCATGCAGGCTGGACAGTATGATTCGGATCCGGACATTTCCTCTCCGGGTACCGGGAGGCGTCGGCTGAGGGGCTTCTTTGCCCCGGGGAAGCCGTTGGCCGAAAGTGAAAAGAGCAAGTGAGCGAAACGAACGATTTATTTATGCCCGATCCGATTGGCGGTAGCGCCTCTGCGGAGCCCGAGGGTATCGACCATGAAGATTTCCGGGAGCCATCGGCTCCGCGGTATGAGGCTGATGTATTGATGGCGTCGGCTGAGGGTTCCGGCGATGTGCCGGCGTCCGACACAAAGAAAAAGAGCGGCGGGAAGGCTTCTGAGAAAAAAAAATCGGGAACCAATTCATCCGAAGGCGGGGGAGGCAAGGGCGGCACGGCGACAAAGCCGCGGTCGTCCCGGCCGCGCCGACCGAGACGCTTCAAGTCTTCCCGCAAGGGAGGCGGCAAGGCCCAGCGTCATGGCGGCAAGGGCGGCCGTCACGGCGGGGGTGCTTCCGGCGGGCAGGAGGTTGCCGGCAATGGCGCCGCGCCCGCGGCCACGTCCAATCTGCCCCAGGTACCCGCCGGCGAGGAGGGAATAGTCTATGTCGTTGGCGGCTTCGCGCCGCTTGCGGGCGAGGGCTATATTGAAATGTACCACCGCCGCCGGTCGGTCAAATATTCCTACAACTACTTTACGGAAAAATACGAGGCATCAGAGGAGCTCAACCTGGTTCCGGTTGCGACGGACCGGGGTCTCGCCAATCGGCTGACGGATCCCCTTGACCGCCAGATTGCGGCGATCGTGACCCGGCTGCCCAAGGCTCGCGTGCTTGCCGCCAATGCGGCCAGCAAGAAGACCAAGAAGGGATCCCGCTCGGGGCGCAAGGGCTCCCAGAACAATCATTACGGCAAGGCCTCTTCCTTGCGCAGCGCGGCCTGTTACGTAAGCGAGGATGCCTGGAGGCGGTTGTTGCCCCTGTTGATGGACACCGGCCGGGTTTATGTAGAACATGGTCTTGGCACCCAGGCCATGCCGATGCAGAAGGAAACCCTGGATCCCTATGAATTCTACCTGTCGCTCGAGTTCGGAAGTCGTTCCGGTGAATACCATCTCACCGGTCGTTTTATCAGGGACAGCCGCCCCCTGCAGTTCGAGTCTCATGTTCTC
>CAJWMA010000336.1 GCA_913042995.1 uncultured bacterium
AGCCGAAACCATCTCCGATCCCTCGGTCTAGAAAGATGATCGATTGGGACTCGGCGCGCTCGTCCTCTCGTTTTTCGTTCTCGAGCTGCCGCCTGAGTACCTGCAGCTGGAATTCCAGCGGGTCGGCGCGCAGGTTTTCGAGGGCAGGGTCTTCGATGAGCTCGGTGGCGGCCTCTGGAACAGTCGTGTGGCCGGCCTCGGCGAGAGCCTGGATGATCGTCGTCTTGCCGGAGCAGGGGCCGCCGGTGATCACGATAAATTCTGCTGTCATTGAAATGGTCTTTTGAGTTCAACCCGGACTTGCGGGCCGCATCTGGACGGCCTTGCGAACTTTGCTTAGTATAGCAGGCGTCCCTCCAGGAGATGGGATTTTGTGAACGAGCTCCCCCAGGGGCTGCGCATTCGTTAAAGGAGAGAAGAAATGAGAACAGCTAACCCGGCCCTGAACTCCAAGATGTTTGGCCGAACCGAGGGAATGGTCGACTCGGCCGCGATGACGGTAGAAGGTACGGCTTTGAAGGCGGGCTTCCTGACGCTCCTGCTTGGCGCCTCGGCGGTGTATACGTGGGATAAAACCTTCCAGTATGTAGAGGCCGGGAATGCCGCCGCGATCCAGCCCTGGCTCTGGGGAGGGCTCATCGGCGGGCTGGTGCTGGCGTTGATCACCATGTTCGCGCCGAAGGCCGCGCCTTTTACCAGTCCTCTCTACGCTCTTGCCGAAGGTTTGTTTCTCGGAGCGCTCTCGGCTTTTGTCGAGATGCAGTATCCCGGGATCGCCTTCCAGGCCGTTGGGCTGACCTTCTGCACTCTCTTCGCCATGCTGGTCCTTTACACTACCGGGGTGATTCGCGCCACGCCCGCTTTCAAGCGCGGCATCATGGCGGCAACCTTCGGGATCATGATGATCTACCTGCTAAGCTGGATACTCCGTATGTTCAGTGTAGAAGTACCTTACATCCACGGCTCCGGACTGGTCGGTATCGGCTTCAGCCTCTTCGTCGTGGTGATCGCGGCCATGAACCTGGTGCTCGACTTCGATCTCATCGAGGAGGGAGCGAAGCGCGGGGCGCCTAAGTACATGGAGTGGTTTGCCGCCTTTGGTCTGCTGGTGACCCTGGTCTGGCTCTACATTGAGATTTTGCGCCTGTTGGCAAAACTCAGGGAGAGATGAGAGCGTTTGGCTGCCGTTTCCCGGCCGGGATGGGCCGGTTCCAGGTTTCGGAGATATTTGATTTTTTCCCGTTGAGAGCGAAACTTCGGAGCGTTTTTCCGGTCTGATGGAGTATACCGAGGCTGGATTGGGTCCGCGCCGCTGAGGCGCGAGCAGGTTCCTACAGGAAGAGTACGATTCGATGTCCGAAGAGAAGGTGAAAGACGACCTCTACCAGCGGGTAGAAGAGCATCTGCAGGAGTTGCTGGAGCCGGAGCTTCCGGATGCCAGGCTCTCGCCCGGGGACCGTCTCGAACTGCTCGAGCAGGCGCGTTCGTCTGAGTCCTGCCGTGAGCTTCTCGAAGCCTACGAGAAGACGATCTCCCTGGTTTCCGCCCTGCCCGACAAGCCTGTTCCGGCCGATTTCGGAGCGAAGGTCGGGGAGACGATCGAGGCGGACACTCCCGTGATCCCTTTCTATAAGGCCGAGCTCTTCCAGCGCATGCTTGGCGCTGCCGGCGCTATAGCTCTCATCGCCATGGTGTTCTGGGATGCGTTCCCTTCTCCGGTCGAAGAGTCGCCACTCCAGCTGGCCGACAACGTTGCCCGGCCTGGAGTTGACCGGGAGAACCTTGCCGAGGAGCTGCCCGTCTCCCCAGTCGCCGTGGAAATCGCGAAACGGGCTGAATCGGACCGGGATGCTGTTGAGGGAATCGAGGAGCTTGACGGCGGCGGCGCGCCAGTGAGGCTTGTTGAGAATGCCCCGGAACCCGGGCCGGAAATCCTGGCGGCGGCTCCCTTCGCAGATGAGCCGGCCAGCGCAGAGCAGCCGGAAGCTGTTCGGGAAGAAGCCGCTCGGGAAGTTGTCGCTGCGAAACGCGTTTCTGTTTCCGCCGCATCTGAAGCGTCCGGGTCACCGGCCTCCCCCGGCGGAGCCGAGCTCGCGGCGCCCGCGGGCGCCGCGGAGTCACTGGCCGATGCAGCAGAAGCTGTCGAGGCTGATGAGCCAGGGCCCGTGGTTGCCGATAAACCCGCCGGGAATAAGCCGGCTACGGGGGTCGAGGTGAGCCGAGAGAGCGTCAATGGTCAGCTGGTCGCCGTGCGCTACGAGGTCGCGGTTTCCCGCTCACGGCTCGGAGAACTCAATGCCTGGAGAAAAAAACAGTCTTCGCAGGCGCTTCCTGCGGCCGCGCGCGCGGCCTCGGCCCCCCGCGCCGCCAGCCGCAGCTTGAGGACTCCCGCGGCCGCCTCGAAGTCGGCGCGAAAGAGGCGGCTCAAGGTACCCTCGGCCGAGGCGGAAGCCCTGACGTTGCTGGTTGACCCCGGCCGGATAGAGAGTCTGCGAGCGGAGCTCGACAGCCTGCAGGGGGCCGCCAGGGCGTCTTCACCCGCCACTTCTCTGGCTGCAAAGGACGGCGGGACCCGGGCCGATCGTGCCCGGCAGGCCAGCGCCGCTTCCTCCGGCAAGACCGGCTCTACCAGGAGGAGGCCTGGCGGATTCGGTCAGTTTGGAAATTGGCCTGGATCGAAAAAGAAGGCGTCCTCCGCCAAGGCCAAGGTCAGGGCTCCTGTGCCTGAAAAATCCAGGGCCGTCGAGGCTGCCAAGGTGCGGGTGGAGATTCGCTTCCGGATTGTTTCCGACTGAGCTTCTCCCCGTCGTCAGCTCTTTCGGTAGCGGCGCGAGTTCTCGACCAGGAATTCCCGCTCTTCATCGCTCAGGCTGCCCATGCCTTCCTGGTGGATTTTTTCGAGCAGCTCGTCGACTCGCCTGGAGACGTTATCGGGCACCCGCGGCTTTTCGTCTTTCTGCTGACGGCTTTTCCACAGTGAGCCGTTTCCTTGAGAGCTCGTTTCTTTTTTACGGCGCCGTCGGCCTCCGCTGAAACGCTGGCTCAGGGTGCTCCAGCGCAGGTCGAATAATTTATAAAGTACCCCCCAGCCGGCGCCGGCGAGGTGGGCGAAATTGGCGACTCCCGAGTTGCCGTGGCCTATGGCGCCGGAGAGATCGCCCCACAGGACAATGCAGCCAAGCAACCAGGCCGGTACAGGAATCAGGAAGTAGAGGTACAATTTTCTCTTTGGATAATGACAGATATAGAGAGCCATGACAGCCAGGACCCCACCCGATGCTCCGAGAATCGGGACTCCTCCGGAGCCTTGCTGGAACTGTACAAAGCTCTCGATCAGAGCAGCCAGGGTTCCGGCGAAGAGGTAGAAGATCAAGAACTCTCGCCGCCCGTAGATTCGTTCAAGCTCCCGGCCGCAGAACCAGAATATGAGCATATTTATGGCGATGTGCCAGAGGCTCAATTCTGAATGAACGAAGCAGGCGGTAACCAGTCGCCAGAGTTCCGGGAAGCCGCCGCCGAAGATGCTGTTACCCGAGGCGGACATGAACTGGCCAACGGTTGAAAAGGCCCCCGGCCCGGGCCGGGTGATCAACTGCAGGAACCAGAAACCGACATTGAGCAGGATGATGGCGCCCACGGCGGTCCTGGCCCAGCTCTTGAGCTGCGCGTTGCCGCCCGGGTTCCGGTAGTAGTCGCGGTCGTAGATTCCCATCGCCTGCGTATTCTAACGAGTCGTCTGTCCAACCGCTACGAGAGCGGGAGCTACTACTTGTTTCGGCATTCTTCGCCTGTGACAGTAGAGGACAGACCGCAAATGGCGCATTTGCGTCTTTTACCGGTTCGGGCCGGATTTTTTCAGGCCTCTCAGCCGGATTTTCCGGTCTCTTCCGAGGATTCTTCAGCCTCTCCATCCGGCTGCTTTTCCTTGTTCTGCCAGAAGGTGTGCAGGCCGCACTCGGTCTTGGCCTTGCCG
>CAJWMA010000337.1 GCA_913042995.1 uncultured bacterium
GGCGAAGAGGGAGAGAGGGCTGGGGTCTGGGTCGAGAGCGGTGACCTCGATGGAGATGGGATGGACGACCTGCTCCTTGGCGCGGACCAGTACCCGGTGGCGCCAAGAGGAGGCGACTCCCGGATCCGCTCCGGTAAGGTCTACGTGGTCTACGGACGCCCGCAGTTCCCGGCAACCCTCGATCTCGCCGAGGAGTCTGACGGCGTGACCGCCATCCTGGGACGCGACACCGGAGATCACTTCGGCTCGAGCATCCATGCGCGGGATCTCGATGGAGACGGCCGCGACGAGCTGGTCGTGGCCGCCGCCCTGGCGCGGCTGTCGGCTTCGCTGTCAGGCGGAAGCCCGATAGCCGCTGTAGGTATCGGCGGAGGGGACGGACCGGGAAACGGGCGCCCCAATTGCGGAGAGATCTATGTCTTCTATTCCAGCGCCGACAACGGCGGCCGACTGCCGCCGCTTATCGATCTTGGAGAGCCCCTGGAGGCGCCTCTCAACCAGCGCCTCACCACCATCTACGGCCGCAAGAGCGCGGACATGCTGGGTGAAGAGCTCAGCACGGGCGACCTCAACGGCGATGGCCGAATGGACCTCATACTAGGGGGTCTCATGGCCGCTGGTCCGCGCCAGGAAAGCCGGGCCGGGATGGCCTCGATCATCTACGGCTGGGATGGCCTTCGCGGATCGACCATCGATCTCTCGCCTGAGCCCGTCGCGCAACAGCCGGAGGGCCTTCGTACGGCCTTCCTCTTCGGCAGCTATCCCGGAGACATACTCGCCGACACGCTGACCGCGGCCGACCTGGACCGCGACGGCTTCGATGACCTGTGCGTTGGAATCCCGCGCTACGACTCCGGCAGCGGCCTGAGCCTGCGCAGCAATGTGGGAGCCGCCCTGGTCATCTATGGAGACCCCATCGGGCTCCCGGAAAGCTGGGAGCCCCTGCGCGGAGAGCTGCCCTGCAACCTCAGGATCAAGGCGGTTGTCGGCGCGGAGCCGGAAGATCTCCTCGCCTATTCGATGGTCGCCGGAGATGCGGATGGCGACGGCCATCCCGACCTCTTCGTGAACGCCATGCGGGGTGATGGCCGGGAAGAGAACGTACCCGACGCGGGCGAGGCCGTTGCCGTGAGCGGCCGGCTGCTGAGCGAGAGGCGCTACCGGATCACCGCGATTGAACCCTTCAGCGGCGAGCTGGGGGTTCCCATCCCGGTGACGATTTCAGGCGGCGGTTTCGAGGCGGGGCCGGGCACACGGGTGCTGCTTGGAGAGAGGGAGGTTGAAGACATACAGGTCATCTGCTCGAACAGGATCGAGGCTGTCCTTCCTCCATCCGACCTGAGGGGTTCCCGGGACCTGACCGTCACGGGTCCATCCGGCTCGGCGACCTTCTCCTCGGCCTTCTATTACCTCGACGGAAAAAACTTCATCCGCGGAGACTCCGACCTCTCCGGCGCGCTGGGGCTGACTGACGGCATCTACACCCTGACGATGCTCTTCCTCGGCAACCGGGAGCTCTGCCCCGATGCCAGCGACTTCGATGACAATGGACTGGTTCACGTAACCGATGCGATCAGCCTGTTCCTCTTCCTCTTCCAGGGCGGCGCGCCGCCGAGGCCGCCCTATCCGCTCGCCGGTGAGGATCCCTCGCCCGATGAGCTCAGCTGCGGCTCCTGAATAGAGGCCTCTGTATCTTCATCCCCGGCGAGGTCATTCTGCGCCCAGAGCAGGCAGAGCCCCCCGGCCACCAGGAGAGAACCCGCCGCCCAGGCCCAGGAGCCTCCCTCCATTTTCTCTCCGAGGTAGAGCGCGGCCACGATGCTCGTAAGGAAAGGACTCAGCATCTGGAAGGACGAGGTGATAGAGGCTCCCAGTCGAAGCAACGCGACATAGAAAAAGATATGGGAGATACAGACCCCCAGAACGGCCGTTGAGAAGACCAGGAACCACCCCCACGGCGACAGGCTCCCGATGGAGCCTGGCCGCCCGAAAAAGAGCATGAGGATGACAGTACCTGCCGAGACGTACTGGGCAACAACACCGAAGGAAATCAGTGGCGAGATTCCCTCCATGAAATAGCGCACGCTGACCCCATAGAGCCCGAAAAAAACACCGCAGAGGAGAATGATCGCAATGCCCTGGCCGTTCACCGAATGGCTGAAGGCGCCGCCTGAGATAGAAAGCCCGGCGAGCCCGGCGAAGGCCAGCAACAGGCCGATGCCGAAACGAGGACTGCCAAGCAGAACGCGCTCCGTTGGAAACAGGATCATCGCCGCCGCCACCGCCCAGATCGTCGACGCCTTGATGAAGAAACCGATGGCGTTGGCCTGGATGTAATAGGGCGCCGCCGCCCAGAAGATCTGTCCAATGAAGGCGAACGCCGCGGGCACCAGCGCCCGTGAGAGCACCCTGCTTCCCAGGTCACCCCGTTGCCAGGCAAGGTACAGAGCGGGCCACAAAAGCACGGCGGCGATGGGATAACGAATTCCGTTCGCCGTCCAGGGATCATCGGGAAGGTAGGCGGTGAGATCCTTGAGCAGGACCGGGGTCGAACCCCAGATACAGACGTTGGCCAGGACGGCCAGTGTGCCTTTGCGGTCGATCTTCAAGGCGCGCTCGTCACAGCCTCTCGGCCACGTCCCGCGCGAAATAGGTCAGGATCATGTCGGCCCCCGCTCTCCTGATCGCCAGGAGAGTCTCCATCACCGCCGCATCCTCATCGAGCCATCCGAGGCGGGCCGCGGCCTTCAACATCGCGTATTCCCCGCTCACATTATAGGCGGCCACGGGCAGCATGGTCTCGGATTTCACCCTGGCGATCACATCGAGATAGGCCAGGGCCGGCTTGACCATGACGATATCCGCCCCCTCTTCCTCGTCGAGGAAGACCTCGCGAACCGCCTCCTCGCAATTGGCGGGATCCATCTGGTAGGTCTTCTTGTCGCCTGAGCGCGGCTCGGAATCGAGCGCGTCTCGAAACGGACCATAGAAGGCCGAGGCGTATTTTGCCGAATAGCTCAGAATGCTCACACCGGTGAAGCCGGCGGCGTCAAGAGCCTCGCGAATGCGGCCGACCCTTCCATCCATCATATCCGAGGGCGCGATGATGTCCGCCCCGGCCTCCGCCTGGGAGACCGACATGGCGGCGAGAACCTCGAGGGTCTCATCGTTGAGTATCTCCCCATCTTCGACAATCCCATCGTGGCCGTCGCTGGAATAGGGATCCAGCGCGACATCTGTGATGACGGCGAGCTCCGGCAGGGCATCCTTCAACTGTCGAACGGTACGCTGAAGCAGGCCATCCGGGTTGGTCGACTCGGTTCCCACCCTGTCCTTCAGGGAATCGGGAAGAGCCGGGAAGAGGGCAACGGCGGGAATCCCCCGCTTGAACGCCTCCTTCGCCTCGGTGACGAGGACGTCGGGGCTATAGCGAAAACAATCAGGCATCGAGTCGATGGGGATCTTCTGCGATGACCCATCGACAACAAAGAGAGGCCAGATGAGATTGTCCCGGCGCAGATGAGTCTCCCTCACCAGGCTTCGAACAGCCTCTGATTTCCTGTTGCGACGCGGACGGGAGACGAGCTCAGGCATTTCCAGGCCATCGGTCTCGGCGGCGCCGTCTTGAATAGGTTCCTTATTCGCCATGAAGCTGTCGTCCAGGAGGTTTCTCAGCCTTCCCGCCGGGAGAAGGGACTCCGCTTCCCATCAAGCTGGAGCCAAAGGGTAGAGTATAACATGTTCATCCGCGGCGGCGGCAGGAAAGAACGAGCGCGGGACCGCTCGGGCGGACTCCGCAGGGTCCCGTAATCTTTCATCCGGGGCCAGGACCCTTTTCGCTGTATACTTCGGCCATTGAAACGACCCGCACAGGAGGCGGCCAGCTTGCGTATCTCCCGGGAAAACCACGATGAAATGACCGCCGCGGCGGAGGCGGAATACCCTGAGGAATGCTGCGGA
>CAJWMA010000338.1 GCA_913042995.1 uncultured bacterium
GACTCCGAGGAATTTCGGGGTCGATCCGACCGGCCGTTTTCTGCTGGCGGCCAACCAGAACTCAGACACGGTTGTTGTTTTCCGCATTGGCCCTGCGGGACTTACTCCCACCGGGAACGTGCTCAATGTGCCGCGTCCGGTTTGCGTCAAGTTCCTGCCGGCTGCTGATTAGTTTGCGAGAATACCGAGGTGCCGGTAGCGTGTTCAGGCGCGGTTGGCTAAACTGAAACGGCTGGTTCATTCATAGGGGAGAGCTTATGAAAAGACAGGTTGTCACGCTGGTGACGACTTTTATGCTGTCGGTCCTCCCGGCGTATATCCTTTTCGCGGTTGAAGCCCATCGCTACGCGGCTGTTTTTTCTGATGGGGCCCTGCTCGAGGGGAACCAACTTCATCGCTGGAATGATAGACAGAGTGTTCCAACCCTCGAGGGGGTGAGCCTCATCGATCCCGGAAATCCGGTTCGTTGGCTTCGGGACCGGCGTCTTCGCGAAAAGGCGTATCAGTATTTCGCCTCCAGCTTTGTTGAATTTGTCGGAGGGGACAGGTTGCCGGGAAAGGTGGCAGGGGCCGGCTTTGAGGCGGCCGGAGGCGCGGCATCCTGCCTGTTGGTTGATACCGAGGGAGCCTTTTCGCATCCTGACGGGACAGAGAGGAAATATTTTCGCGTATTGCCTTCAAAGGTCCAGCGGATCGTCTGGCGCAGGACAAAGATCCAGGCGCTGACTCCCGGTTTTGCCTATCTCCGCAGCGGCCGCCTGGTCGAGTTTCGCCGCCTGCGATGGGGACAGGGATCCATCTCTCTCCTGCTCAAAGATGGTGTCAAGGAGTTCTCCTTCGGAGAGCTGGATGAGCTTCACCCCTTTACCGATGATCCGTGGGAGATCTACTACAATGATCTCGCTGTTTTGAGCCCCGGGCTTGAGGGGAGCCTGTTTCGTATTGAGACGGTGGATGGGCTTGTCGCGACTGCCAGCAGGCCCCGTTTCCATGCCGCCTCCTTCCAGTCTTTGCAGGAGCGCGAGCGCTACAGCAGGATCAGGGCGTCGCTCGAGGGCCAGCTGAAGAATTTTGACCGGCACAATACCGCTTCTCTCGCGAAGATTGAAGAACTGGAGAAGAAGGTCGGCGCGGAGCTCAAGAGCCAGGCGGGAAAGCCTGGGGGCAGTGAAAAGGCCAGGCCGCCGAACAAGGCCGGCCAGGTGCTTTCGGACCTGCGCAGGCGTCATCAGCGACGACTTGAAACGCACGATCGGTTGACCGCGAACCTTGAGAAAAGCCGGCTTCTGCAATTGGGGAAGCTGTCGAAGGAGGAGAGGAAGATCCAGCTGGATGCTTTCAGGAAGGACCGTAGTGACCAGCGGAAGCAGATCGTGCGGCAGCATGGCGAGGAGGCTATCCGGGCTCGAGCGAGGCGTCTTGAGCAGGAGAAGCGCATGGTCTACCCCAGGAGGGTTCTCAGCGTTGAGCAGCTCAACAGGTTCTCCCGGGCGGCAAGCGGTGCGCGGTTGATTGCTGCGGTCGACGGATACAATAACTGGCTGGGCGCTATGGAGAGGGCGCGGGAGAGGGCTGAGAGGCTTCGCGAGGAGCGGGGTACGCCTGACACCTGGCAGCATATGTTCCAGCCGGCCTGGTCCCTTGATCCGATCTGGACCCCCTTCAACAGGATCCACACCTGCAGCTTCTTCAGGCCGGAGGAGCTGCAGTTGTCGCGGCTGTACCCGGTCGCCTTCAAGGAACGGCACTACCTGGCCAAGTCAGCTGGTTGGCGCGTTGATCGAAACAGCAGAAACGCTTTTCTTTCGAGTGCCAATAGAGGCTATGGCTGGGGTTATTCGGTACATGCCTACAATGAGTTGCACTTCGAGCTGGGGCCGCTGGTTACAAGCTTCAGGTCGCGCCTGGGGCTCGACAGCCAGGTAGGGGATGGCGGCTGCGTTGTGGGAAGGGTCTTTCTCGGCTCAATGGAGAGGGAGCCTCTTTACCAGAGTCCGTTTCTCGTTGGCAGCTACCAGGCGGTGGATACCGGTCGGCTGGTTCTTCCTCCCCACCAGCCCGCAGGCAGCAGGCGCCTGATCCTGCAGGCTGATACCGCGCACGCTGAAGAGGTCTCAGCCGTTGACCCTTTTGATATCAGGGACATGGTCGATTGGCTCGAGCCGATGCTCGAGCTGGATCGGAACCGCCTGGCGGAGGAGGTGAGGGACCGTGTCCTTCTGAATGTTCCTGCATGGAGAGGCTGGAACCCGATGTTCAGCCCCGGCGCGACGCGTGAATGGAAGGTCGTATTGGAGGACCGGGGAGAAGAGCGTTTTTTTTCGGGCCTCGAATTGCGGGGGGCTCCGCTTCTCTTGAGCCGCAAGCTCCAGCCGCTGGCGGGGCGTAGATGGCTGGAGGTGGATATGGGCGAGGCCGGCTCGCTGCTTCCGGACCCATCCATCCTGACGGTGCGGATCGATGGGAAGGAACTCGATCCGGCTGGGCTGCCGCGGCGGCAACCCTGGCAGGCAGGCTCGATTCCCTTGCTCTACGATCTCGGGGTCAACAACGAGTCCCCGGCTACGGTCGAGATCAGTCAAAAACCCGGCAGGCAATTGGTCTGCTGGAGGAGGCTCGCAATCGCCAGCAGGCCATCTGCTGTTTACGAATTCTCAACGCTCCTGGAGGCTTCCGGCGGGCTTGATCTCAAGCTGACCCGGGCTATCGCCCAGGTGGTAAGGTCGAGCCGGCTCGATTTTGAGGAAAAGAAAGCCGCCCTTCAGCTCTACCAGAGGGGGGCTGAAATCAATTACAGCGTAGCGACTCCCCTTGCCGAGTCAAAGCTCGTTGGGCGTAAGGATCTCTGGAAAGCGACCGCGAGTCACAATAACAAAGCGTCCGGCAGCGGCCCTCTGAACGCGTTCGATAAAAATCCGGGCAGCCGGTGGACCTCAACATTCAGCCAGCACCCCGGCATGTGGTTTACCATCGAGTTTCCCGGGCCGACCTTCCTTGGCGGGGTCCGGTTGATGACGCCTGGCTCGAACGACCATCCGGATGGGTACGAGATCTATGCTTCCATGGATGGGGTGAGGTGGTCCGGCGTGCTGGCGAATGGGGCCGGGACCTCGCCGCTGACGGCCGCCAGCTTTGCCCCGATCGAAGGGAGGTTTCTTCGTATTGTCCAGACAGGTAAAAAGAACCTCTGGTGGTCGATCAACGAAATCGAGGTTCTCCAGCCGGCCACCGTGGATGTGGTCAGCTCGATCCTGCTGGGTGAAAATTGGCGCGGGACGGATGGCGATCTCGACCTGCTGAAAAAACTGCCATCTCTTCAAGCAGTGTATTTTTCAGGGCAGAGCCCCAATAGCGCGGATGCGAGGCTTGCGTTGCGACAGAGCCTGGGAGCGGTGTCCTTCAAAGAGAACAAGCGCCTTCCTTCAATTACGGGGGCGGTGTGCGAATTCAAGGTTACGAATAAGACGAACAAGAAGATCAATCTCATCTGGGTCGGTATGCAAGCCCAAGATGTGCCCCGGCCGGAGCTGGTTCCCGGGCAATCCTGGGTATGTCGGTCTTACGTCGGCCACAGATGGGAGGCGCGCGTTGATGGGCGCCGGGTAAGCTTTTACGTGGTGGAGCCGGGTTTTGACTGGGATGTTGAGAATGAACAATAGAGCGATTCAGCCGACATGGCTTTGGGGCTGGGCTTGGGAGCCTCGCCTCACGCATGGAATCGGTCGCGTAAATTCCGCCTCGCTCACGGCTGAACAGCCGAGGCTTCCCGGGGAGACTGTAGCCTGTGGTGGTGTTCCCGTATAGAATGATTCAGCAACTTGCTTTTCAAGGAAGATTTGATGAGACGTCAGGCTGCTAGCACTATAGCGACGATTCTGCTTCTGGCCCTGCCAGTGAATTTCATGTCGGCGGCCGAATCCAATCCTTATGTCGCTGTGTTTTCTGATG
>CAJWMA010000339.1 GCA_913042995.1 uncultured bacterium
AGCTTTTGTTTCCGCCCGGCCCTGGCCGCGGCGCTCGCGCTGTTTTTTATCAGCGCCCCCCTGGCCGCGGAGGAGACCTGGACTCCGAAGCACCTGGCGAAGTTGCGCTCGGTTGTTTCGGCCAAGGTCTCCCCGGATGGAAAGAGCATGGCCTATCTCCTGGCGGTTCCCAGGGAGCTGATGAAGGAGGACAGCGGCTCGTCCTGGGTCGAGCTTCATGTGCTGAAGGACGGCAGCCATATCCCCTTCATCACCGGCAAGGTCAGCATCAGCACGATTCGCTGGACCCCGGATGGGAAATCGATCTCCTTCCTGAACAAGAAAGATGGAGACAAGGCGCGCGCTCTCTACCTGATCCCCGTTAATGGCGGCGAATCGCGCAAGGCCTTCGACAGCAAGCTCTCGGTTTCGTCCTACGCCTGGAGTCCGGATGGTAAGCGGGTAGCCTTTCTCTCTTCCAGCGAGCTCGAGGAAGACAAGGAAAAGAAGAAGTTCAAAGACAAGGGCTTCGCTCCCATCATCTACGAGGAGGAGTGGAAGCCGTCCCGGGTCTGGCTGGTTGACGTCAACGCCGATGGATCCGGCGAGCCGAAGGCACTGGACCTGCCCGGTTCCGCCTCCTCGCTGAGCTGGAGTCCGGATGGCTCGCGATTGCTGGTGGCGCTGGCACCGACCTCCCTGGTCGATGACTACTATATGAACCGCAGGCTGCGCGTGATCTCTGTCGAAAGCGGCAAGGTCGAGGCGGAGATCGCCAATCCCGGCAAGCTCGGGGACACAGCCTGGAGTCCCGACGGCAAGCACATCGCCTTCATCACGGCCGAGGACCCCAATGACCCGAGCGCGGGCAGGATCTGGGTGGTCCCCGCCAAGGGCGGCAAGCCCGTTGACGTCCTGCCGAACTATCTTGGCGAGGTCTCGGCCATCGGTTGGCTCGACAATTCAAAGATCATCTACGTCGGGGATGTCGGCACCGTGACCGAGGTCTCCGAGGTCGGCCGCGATGGAAAGAATCGGAAGACGCTGCTGAAGCCCGGCGCTGAGATCTGGAAGGGCCTGTCGATCGCTTCCTCTCCCGCGGGCCATTCAATTGTCACGATCGGTAATAGCGCGACCCATCCCGGCGAGGCCTTCCAGTGGACAGTAGGCAAGGGCCAGCCCGAGCGCAAGACCGACAGCAATCCCTGGCTCAAGGAGATGCGCTTCGCGAAGCAGGAGATCGTTCGACACAAGGCCCGCGATGGCCTGGAGCTCGAGGGCATTCTCATTCGTCCGCTCGATGAAAAGAAGGGCCAGCGCTACCCGCTGATCCTTACGGTTCACGGCGGCCCCGAGGCCCACATGCAGAATGGATGGCTGTCACGCTATTCCTACGCCGGGCAGGTCGGCGCCGCGCGGGGCTTCGCGGTCTTCTATCCGAACTACCGGGGCTCGACCGGCCGCGGCGTCAAGTTCTCGAAGCTCAGCCAGGCGGACGCCGCCGGCAAGGAATTTGACGATTTCGTTGACGCGGTCGACCATCTCATCGAGATCGGCCTGGTGGACAAGGCGAAGGTGGGCATCACCGGCGGTTCCTACGGCGGCTACGCCTCGGCCTGGGGCGCGACCTATTACTCTCACCGCTTCGCCGCCAGCGTCATGTTCGTCGGCATCAGCGACAACATCTCCAAGGTCGGCACCACCGACATTCCCTACGAGATGTACATGGTCCATCACCGCAAGTGGCTGTGGGATGACTGGAAGTACTTTCTCGAGCGCAGCCCGATCTATCACATCAAGAAGGGCAAGACGCCGACACTGATCCTGCACGGCAAGGATGATCCTCGTGTCCACCCGGGGCAGTCGATGGAGCTCTTCCGTCATCTCAAGACGCTTGGAAAGGTGCCGGTCCGCCTTGTGTTCTACCCGGGCGAGGGACACGGCAACCGCAAGTCAGCCGGCCGCTACGACTACAACCTGCGTCTGTTGCGCTGGATGGAGCACTACCTGAAAGGTCCCGGCGGCAAGGCGCCTGAAAAGGATCTCGATTACGACATCGAGGAGGAAGAGCCCAAGGAGAGGGTCTCCGGCGAGAGCAAGAGCGAGGAACCTGTGGGCTAGGCCGTCCGCGGCCTTGGCTTTGAGCGCCCGGCTTGTTGAACGCCTGGCCCGTTGTTCAGTCAGCCCACCTGATCCGGAAGCTCCAGGGCATGACGGCGAGCACCCGTTCGCGGCCGAGCGCTGAGCCGACCCAGCTGACGCTCCTGAGTACCTGCCGGGCTTCGGCCGGAAGCTTCAGCAGCGCCTGCTCCAGGAGGCCGGCTGAGCGCACCCCGGGCAGGAAGCTGAACAGGCCCCCGGATGACTCCGGCAGGATCATGAGCTCCGCCGTCTCGGGCGTCTTGCTCAGCTCCCGCGCCTTGGCGAGCGCCTTGTCGAGGCCGCCGAGCTCATCGACGAGGCCCAGCTTGTGGGCCTGCTTGCCGGTCCAGACCCGGCCCTCGGCGATCGAGGCGACCGCCTTCTTCGGCAGCTTGCGTCCCTTCGCCACGTGGGTGAGGAAGTCATCGTAGATGCGCTGCATCTCCTTCATGATGAGCCTGCGTCCCTCGAGGCTGATCTTGCCGTAGCCATCGATCAGGTCGCCTCGCTTGCCGCGCGTGATGGTCGTTACCTTGAGGCCGGCCTGGTCATAGAGCCCCTTCATCGAGGTGATGGCGCCGATGACCCCGATCGAGCCGGTGATGGTGCCGCTCTCAGCGACGATCCAGTTCGCCGGGCAGGCGATGTAGTAGCCGCCGGATGCCGCCACGTTTCCCATCGAGACGACGACGGGTTTGACCTTCCTGGTCAGCACGATCTCGCGCCAGATGAAATCGCTGGCGAGAGCCGAGCCGCCGGGAGAGTCGACGCGCAGGACAACAGCCTTCACCGTCTTGTCCGCGCGGGCCTTGCGGATCGCCTTGACCATGGTTTCGGAGGTCATGCCGCCGAAACTCAAGAGGCTCTGCCCCTCGGCCCCGGTGCTGATGGCTCCGAGGGCGTAGATGAGGGCGATCTTTTCCTTCCCGCTGCCGGCCTTCTTCTTCGGCGAGCCGAAGAGCTCGTTGAAGAGGGTCATGAGACCCGTGAGGCCCTCGAGCTTGACCTCTTTTTTCGTTGTTGAGTCGACAACCTTCATGGCCTTGTCTCCCTCGCCGCGAACGCGGGCGAGGAACTCGTCTTCGAATTCGACGTGGTCCACGAGGCCGGCTTTCTTCGCATCGGCGGGTGAGAACATGCGCTGATCGATATGCCCTCGGACGACGAGGGGTTTCATGCCGCGGTTTTCCGCCAGCGCCGAGACCTGGTCTTCGTAGAGGTCATCGAGGATCGCGTGCATCTCCTCGAGCACGGGCTCGCTGGGCTCGTCGCGGGTATAGGATTCGAGGGCGCTCTTGTAGCGCCCCATGCGCAGCTCCTGGAAGGTGACCCCGACCTTCTTGAGCAACCCGTGGAAGTGCAGGAACTGGGCGCCGGGACCGGTCAGCTCGAGGCCGCCGGCCGGATGGAGCGAGACCTCGGAGCAGGCCGAGGCGAGCAGGTAGCTCCCTGTGCCGCCGGTGGCCAGGTGGCAGTAGGACTTCTTTCCGCTCTTGCGAAAGCCGATCAGCGCGCGGCGCAGGGCCTGTCCCTGGGCTGTGCCGACCGCTGTGCTGCCGAGGTCGAGCATCAGGGCGCCGACCTTCTCATCGCCCGCGGCCTTCCGGATCGAGTCACAGAGTTCCCTGAGAGAGGCGCCGGCCGGGGGCCCGAACAGTGACGTCGAGCCGCCCTGTTCCGGCACGGAGCCCTTGATGTTGACCTTGAGAAGGTGCTTCGCGACAGCTGGCTTGTCTTCAGCGGCGAGGTCGCCGACAGAGATGGCCGCAACGACGAGGGTCAACAGGAAGGTGTATTTT
>CAJWMA010000340.1 GCA_913042995.1 uncultured bacterium
CACGATGTGGACCGCCAGCATTCTGGCTGCTGGGCGTTTTCTATACAAGTGCCGGGCTATCGGCCTACTTATACAAGCTTACACAAGTTTCTCATGGCATTTCTACTTCCATAGAGCGAGATTGGAAGGCTTAGCGAAAGGCCGGGTACAGAAATTGGCAACCACCTGGCATCCGCGGTGTTTGACAGGTTTGTTCATTAGTTTTGCCTCGTCGCGGTGGGATGAATAAGGATTTGTCCCAGGCGGGCGGGGAAGCAGATTCAATCAAGGAGAGGTCTGATGATCAGAATTCTTTCAGTCGTTTTATGTTCCGTCGCTCTTTGCGGCTGGGCGAGAGCCGAAGACAAGCTCTCCCTCGGCGTCAAGAAGGGCCACACGGTCAGCTACAGCAGCCAGAGAACCTCGGACGTCAAGTTCGAGCGCGATGGCGAGAGCAACGAGATGAAGAGTGACACCTCGGCTCAGTTCACCCTGAGCGTCAAGGATGTCGCCAAGGACGGAAAGATCACCCTCGAGGTGAACTACACCGCGCTCAAGCTCAGCAACAACCGCGATGATGGCTTTGAGTTCGACTCGAGCAAGAAGGCCGAAAAGGAAGGCGACCAGGCCGCGTACCTTCGCAAGGTCGTTGCCAGCACCATCACTGTCGAGGTAACCCCGGACGGCAAGATCGCCGGCATCAAGGGCTTCCCGACCTACGAGCGCCCCCGCGCCGAAGGCCAGGAGGAAGGCCGCCGCAGCTTCCGCGGCAGCAGGGGACCGATGAGGTCTTCCGATCTCGTTCGTGATCTCAGCTACGTTCTTGGTTCGGGTATCCAGGGCCAGGAGCTCAAAGATGGTGAACTCTACCGGATGAGCACCAACTCGAGGGCCGGCTCGAGCCGTGGACGCTCAGAGCGCGGCGGACGTGGTCGTCGCGAAGAGAGCATCGGCAGCTACGAGGTTTCCTTCCTGCAGGATCGTCCGCAGGAGCGTCCCGAGCGCAGACGCCCCGAGGGCGGCGCCCGTGGACAGGACGAAGGCGGTCGCTCCCGCGGCCGTGGTCTCAGCAGCTTTGGAAGCACCTCCCTCAAGTACGCCGCCGCCAAGGACTCAGCGAGCCATGGCTTTGAGGTCGTACGCGCGGGCCGCGAAGAAGATGATGAGCCTACCTCCCTCGGCAAGGTTTCCTTCAGCAAGAAGGACGGCCTGCTCGAGAGTCTTCAGTATGTCTCCAAGCGCTCTTCGGACCGCGGCAACTTCTCCTATTCTTCGACCAGCACCCACACGATTTCGAGGGTAAAGGCCAAGGCCAAGGCGAAGGGAAAAGGCAAAGAGAAGAAGGAAAAGAAATCAAAGGAGCAGAGCTTCTGAGGTTTTTCTTCTGACAGAGATTGCGAAAAAGCCTTCGCCCTCATCTCGGGGGGCGGAGGCTTTTTCTTTTCCGGTCCGGTAGCCTTCCTCAGCCGAGCAATTCCTTCTGCTTGGCTTCGATCGCGTCCAGGAAGTCATCAGTATAGACGTAGGAACCATCCGGGGGGCTGGTGGTGCCATGGATCGCCACGGCGAGATCCTTGGTGAAGGTTCCTTCTTCGATCGCGGCGACGCAGGCTCTCTCGAGGCTCTCGGCGAATTCGCCTACCTCCGGGGTGTCGTCAAGACGCGCCCGGTGCGCGAGTCCCCGGGTCCAGGCGAAGATGCTCGCCACTGGGTTGGTGCTCGTCGGGTTGCCCTTCTGATGCTCACGGTAGTGGCGCGTGACCGTTCCGTGGGCGGCCTCGGATTCGATGGTCTCGCCGTCGGGGCACATGAGCACCGAGGTCATGAGGCCGAGCGAGCCGAAGCCCTGGGCCACCGTGTCCGACTGAACGTCGCCGTCGTAGTTCTTGCAGGCCCAGACAATGCCGCCGTCCCACTTGAGAACCTGGGCGACCATGTCATCGATCAGGCGATGTTCGTAGGTGAGCCCGGCGCTCTCAAACAGGTCCTTGAACTCGCTCTCGAAGACCTCGGCGAAGATGTCGCGGAAGCGGCCATCGTAGGTCTTGAGGATGGTGTTCTTGGTGCTCAGGTAGACCGGGTAGCCCATCTGCAGCCCGTAGCTGAGGCAGGAGCGCGCAAAGCCGGTGATCGACTCGTCGGTGTTGTACATTCCCATGCCGATGCCGGCCGAATCGAACTCGTTGATGGTCCATTCCTGCGGCTCGCCTCCATCGGATGGCTCGAAGGTCATCTTGAGGGTTCCGGCACCTGGGATGATCACGTCTGTAGCGCGGTACTGGTCGGCGTGGGCGTGACGGCCGACGACAATCGGTTTTGTCCAGGCCTTGACCATCCTCGGCACGTTTTCGCAGACGATCGGTGCGCGGAAGACGGTGCCGCCGAGATAGTTCCGGATGGTGCCGTTCGGGCTCTTCCACATCTCCTTGAGGTCGAATTCTTTAACCCGGTCCTCATCAGGGGTGATGGTGGCGCACTTGATGCCTACCTTGTGCTCGGCGATGGCTGCGGCGGCATCCAGCGTGATCTGGTCATCGGTCGCGTCCCTGCTCTGGATCGAGAGATCGAAGTAGCGCAGGTCCATCTCGAGGTAGGGCAAGAGCAGCTTTTCTTTGATCTTTGCCCAGATAATCCGGGTCATCTCATCGCCGTCAAGCTCGACGACCGGGCCCGTTACCTTGATCTTTTCCGCCATGGGAACTCCTGTTTCATATTTGAGGAAGGCGGCAATCTTAACCTTTTCCCTGCTGGCTGAAAAGGGGCCGCCGGGAGGTTCTCGCGCTTATCTGTGGCGGTATTCAACAATGCTCCGGCTGCCGATCCCGCCCGGCAGATCGTAGGCGAGAACGATTTCATCGCTGAGTTTCAGGTTGCTTGCGGTGTTCCTGGCCTCGGCGAGTTCCGCCGACGGGTCAGGCCCCTTGTAGAGCAGCAGCCTGCCGAAATTCCTGGTGACTCTTTCGAGCATTTTCAGCAGGCGTCCGGCCGGCCCCACGGCGCGCGCCAGGACGGTATCTACCTTGATTCGCCTGAGGATTTCTTCGCCTCGCTCACCGATGACCTCGATGGAGGGCAGCGCGAGCTCGTCCGCGGTCGCCTGCAGGAAGCGGGCCTTCTTGAGGGTCGATTCGGCGAGGATCATGCTCTCGAGATCAAGAGCGCAGGCCAGTGGGATCCCCGGGTACCCGGCACCGCTGCCGAGATCGAGAACTCTCTCGCCGGGTTTGATCAGGGAGTGCGGCGCGAGACTGTCGAGGAAATGTTTCAGGGCGACGTCGCGCGGCTCGACGATCGAGGTCAGGTTCAGCCGCTGGTTGGCCGCGAGCGTCAGCTCCGCGTGCAGCAGCAGCTTCTCGACCAGTCCCTCGCACCCGGCCAGGCCGGCCACCAGGTCGTTGGAGAGCATCGATTCGAGCTCAGTTTTCAGGGCGTCGTCCCCTGGAGTGTCCATCTGTCCAGTCAAGCTATTCAGTCCAGGGGGGCTCTCTTCAACTCACGCACCCAGATGTTGCGGTAGCTGACCATGGATCCGTGGTCCTGCAGGAAGAAGGGCTGCTTGTAGTCTGGGGCTACAGGTCTGTTGGAGTTTGTGCGGCCCAGGATATTGACCTTGTCTTGCACCAGGATGCCGTTGTGGAACACCGTAAAGGTTCCCATCTTGACTCTCTTGCCGTCCTTGTCGAAGTAGGGCGAGCGGAAGACGATATCGTAGGTCTGCCATTCACCCGGAGGGCGGCAGGCGTTCACAAGAGGCACATGCTGCTTGTAGACCGAGCCGGCCTGTCCCTTAGGGTTGGACTGGTTCTTGTAGTTGTCGAGCACCTGGATCTCATAGGCGGAGTGGAACTTGATGCCGCTGTTGCCCTTGCTCTCGCCCTTGCGTTTCGTAGCCGCCGGGGTGCGCCACTCCATGTGCAGTTGGATGTCGCC
>CAJWMA010000341.1 GCA_913042995.1 uncultured bacterium
TTCACCAGCCTCGACCTGGCCGCCTGGAGCATCGAGGCCGGCAACTGGAAGGCGGCCGATGGTCAGTTGACGCAGGGTCGTGGGGACTCAAAGCTGTATCGACTGCTCTCCAAAAAAGACCACCCACAGGACCTCCACGCCCGGCTCAGCCTGACGATCTCCGGTGGAGATGTCTACCACTCGGCGGGAATCGGCTTCGATGGGCATGACAAGGCGATGCATGCCGTCTACCTCTCTGTGCAGGGAGCCAAAGCCCAGGTGACCTTGCGATCATCAGATGGAAACTTCGCCTACCCAAAGACCGGCCTGAAGTCGCTGCCGCTCGAATTGAACCGTGAATATATCCTGGAGGTCGCCGTCCGGGACCGGCTGCTGAATGTCTCTGTCGATGACGAACTGGTCGTCGCTTTCAACCTGCCAGAGGATCGCCGGGCGGGAAAACTGTCCATCTGGACCTTCTCGGCGACAGCCAGCTTCAACAAGATCGAAGCTGGCGGGCTTCCCCCTGAATTCAAGCTCATCAGTCCGGCCGACCACCCAAGGAGCAAAGCCAAGCCGCCGACAAAGGCTGACCTCGAAACCGCAGTCACACTGGCTGGGGAAAAGCTCGAGACTGCGCGACTGCGCCTTGCCACCGTTAAAGCTCAGCATCAATCATTAGCCGCCCGCTACGCCGCGGAACGAACGAAATACGGCTTCGACCCCGGCGATGCGAAAAAACTGGCGCTCGCAGCGAGTCGCTCCGAACGCCTGGTGGCTGTGAGAAAACTTGAAGAACAGCTCACGCGCGACCGAACGCAGATGATCGAGGCGAAACGAAAACACTCCTCCGGAGATGCGAAGGCCGCCAAGACGGTCACGGCCGCCGAGAAGAACCTCGCGAACCACAAGAAGCAGCTCATGGAGGCCCGGGCCGGACTCGAAGGCGATTCAGCTGAGTACAAATCAATCGGCTCCACCCACCCAAAGACCAGCACCGGCCGCCGACTGGCTCTCGCTCGCTGGATCACCAGCCGCGAGAACCCGCTCACCGCCCGCGTGGCGGTCAACCACATCTGGCTGCGCCACTTTAACGAGCCCCTCGTTGAGCGAATGTTTGATTTCGGCCTGCGCTCACCGAAGCCCGCTCACGCGGACCTGCTCGACTGGCTGGCTGTCCAGTTCATCGAAGATGGCTGGAGCATGAAAAAGCTTCACCGGCTGATTGTCACCTCCGGCGCCTATCGACGCGCGTCCTCCGCTGGACAGGCCACCAACCCTTCCGGCAAGCTCGATCCCGACAACCACTTCTTCTGGCGCATGAACGCCCGGCGCGCGGAGGCCGAAGCGGTGCGCGACAGCATACTCCACCTTGGCGGCAGCCTCGACCTTGCGACGGGCGGCCCGCCGATCGACAACAAGCAGGGCCAGAAGGTCCTTCGACGCAGCATCTTCTTCCGTCATGACAAGGAGCGCCAGATGACTTTCCTGACCCTGTTTGACGGTGCGAAAGTGAACGAATGCTACCGCCGCCGCCCGACTGTCGCGCCGCAACAGGCCCTGGCGATGTACAATAGCCCCATCGCTGCGGCCCAGTCTCAGAAGATCGCCAGCGCCTTCGCGCCCAGTGACGATCGGGAATTTGTCGAGGCCCTGTTTGAACACATTCTCTGCCGACCGGCAACACCGGGTGAACAGAAGGAATGTGAGAGCTTCCTGGCAGACATTCCCGACAGGAACCGCGCGCGCCAACAGCTGACTCTCGTACTGCTGAATCACAACGACTTTGTAACCATTCGATAAGAGAGCCTTCAAATGCAGGATGCACCACAACCACGCCGCCGGTTCCTTTCGGACCTTGGAAGCGGCTTCGCCGGCGTCGCCCTCGCCGGAATGCTCCAGCGTGACGGCCTCCTGGGAGCTGAAGCCGGCGAGTGGTCGCCGCCTGATGGCAAACCGCATTTCGCTCCGAAAGCAAAGAGCGTTATCTGGCTGTTCATGGCCGGCGGAGTCAGCCAGACGGAGACCTTCGATCCCAAGCCGGCGCTCAACAAGTACAACGGCAAGACCGTCGCCCAGATACCGATCCCCAACCCGCTCGAATCCGACCTGATCAAGAACCGCCTGGAGCTGGTCAAGGGCGACGCCAACGGCAAGATCTACGAAAAACTCTACGGCATGCAGGTCGGCTACGGAAAACATGGCAAGAGCGGCATCGAGGTTTCCGACTGGTGGCCGCACCTGTCGAAGCACATCGATGACATCTCGGTCATTCGTTCGATGTGGACCACGGCCAGCAACCACGATGCCCAGCTCCAGTTCCACACCGGCCGTAACCGCTTTGACGGCTTCTTCCCGACGATCGGCGCCTGGGTTCATTACGGCCTCGGGACTCTCAACGACAGCCTTCCGCAGTTCATCGTCATGGGAAACAAGATAGGGGACTGCTGCGGCGGCATAGCGACAGAAGCCGCGAATTACCTGGGGCCGCAGCATGATGGAGTCACCCTCTCGGTCGACCCACGTAACCCGCTGCCCTTCGCCACCCCCGCCGCCGGCGTCAACGCGGAGCAGCGCCTGAAATCACAGCAGCTACTGCAGCGTCTCAACCGGCTGTCAGCGAAAGAATACACCGACGACCCAGCCCTCGCCGCCCGGATCAAGTCCTACGAGCTCGCCTTCCGCATGCAGACCGCGGTTCCCGAGGTCGTCAACCTGAAAGACGAAGAGAAAGCCACCCACGAGCTCTACGGAACCGACAAGGGCCCCTCCCAACCCTTCGGCCGGCTGTGCATGACCGCCAGGCGGCTGGTCGAGCGCGGAGTCCGTTTCGTACAAATCTACCACGGCGGCGGAGGCGCCGGCGCGTGGGACGCGCACAGCAACCTAAAGGGCAACCATGCCTCCAATTGCGCCAAGGTGGACAAGCCCATCGCGGGCCTGCTGGCAGACCTGAAGCAGCGCAACCTGCTCGATGAAACGCTGGTTGTCTGGGGGTCGGAGTTCGGCCGCACCCCGGGCCTGCAGGGCTCCAATGGCCGCGGCCATCACAACTTCGGATTCTCCGTGTGGATGGCCGGCGGCGGAATCAAGGGCGGTGTCGTTCACGGCGCCACCGACGAGCTCGGCTTTCACGCTGTTGAGAAGCGCCACTACATCACCGACCTCCACGCCACCGTCATGCACCAGCTCGGCATCGACCCCCGCCGCCTGGACGTGCCGGGCCGCAAACGCCTGGAGATTGATTACGGCCACCCGATCCGCGAGATCATCGCCTGAGCGGAGCTGGATTCCGGCAGACCTCCTCAGCGTTTCTGAAAAAGCTCCGATAGCACGAGCCCCCGGACCAGGCTCTGCAGACGGTAGCCATCAGCCTTTGCGGCGGCAACGATCGAGCGGAGCTGCTGGGCATCGTCAACGGTCATGACCCGTCTCAGGGCGTAGGTGGCCAACTGCTCGAGGAACGCTTCAGCCAGGCGGCCGTCGTCCTCGGCGAGCAGCTTCTTGAACTCAGAGGAATCGGCGAAAGCTTTTCCACCAGGCAGAACGCCTGATGCGTCAACAGGCGGATCGTCACCGACTCCCCCTTCGACACGCTCAGTTTCCCGCCAGCGGCCGATGGCATCGAAATTCTCGAAAGCCAGCCCTAACGGGTCGATCTTCGCATGGCAGGAAACGCAGTTCGGGGTCGTCGCGTGAGCCTTCAGCTGGGAACGGATCGTTGTTTTAGGTTCATCCTTTTCGACCGGCTCCAGCGGATCCACGTTGGGCGGCGGCGGCAGGGGTGTACGCGCCAGGATCGCCTCGGAAAGCCAGGCGCCCCGGTGAACGGGCCGATGGCGGGTGCCGTCAGATGTCAGCGACAGAATAGAGGCGTGGGTCAGCACACCTCCCCGCTGGGACTTCGAGCCCAGCTCCACCCGC
>CAJWMA010000342.1 GCA_913042995.1 uncultured bacterium
GGAGCGGATATACCAGGGGTGTTTGTTGAGTCGGGTATCGTGGTTTTTTTCCTTCTGTGGTTTGAAGACGGGAGCCTGGCCCTGCGGCGGAGTGCGTTTCGGAGGAAGCCTGGGCCCGGCGAAAATCTTTTTAACTCCGGGGACGGATCGGAGGCTCTCGAGATGCTCCTTGACGGTGATGCAGGAGAATCCATTTACAATCCAATGCCGTTCAAGCTGGCTGACCATACCTTTCTCGAGAAGCTCCCGGATACGAGGCGCGGCCTTGTTCCACGATCGCTCGTGGATGGCCTTCAGCGTCCTGGTCGCCGCCCTGCCAAGCTCACCTCTTCTTCGCCCGGAAAATTCCACGCTCCGTCGTCTGTAGGCTTCTCCATCTCCCAGCAGCTGATCATCGAACCAGATGGTAGCGCGGGCTCGCCTGTTCTGGCGGAAACGTACCTTGAAGGCTTCGTCTACCCAGGCCCCATCTCCTTGCAGCCTCTCCGATGCAAGGAGCCCCTTTTTGATTGGCGGAACCCGTTGCGTTCCGGGCTGGGCCAGGCATCTTGCGAAGGGGGAGAGCAGGGTGAGCAGCAGGCCCAGTGCAGCCATGAAATGAAGCCGGGCAGGCTGGTTATTGATCAATGAAACCAAAGGCATAGAGCTTCGCGTCCTGAAGGGTCAGCTTGAGCTTGACTGTTTTTCCGTTGAGGCTGGACAGCTTCCAGGCAGGCCTCAACCGCAATTGGTCGACTCCCTCGTGCCTGGATGAGAGCCCGGAGATGACATTGTTTTTTTCGTCAACCAGTTCGAGCTTCACCCAGCCTTTTTTCGCATCTACGTTGACCTCGATCCCTGAGCCCTGGAGCTTGAAAGGTTTCGTGATGAGGGTCCCGGGCTTCCTGGCGGCCTCGAGGTAGAAGAAGCCATCGAGCCTGAGCTTTGCGAGACCCAGGCGCGCGTCCCATTTGCGAGCGCCCCAGCGTTCGTTGGTGGCGAGGTAGTAGATCCAGTGCTCGTCTTTGTGGGTGATGATGTTCATTGGCGGACGGGCGCAGTCCTTGTCAAAGCTGCCATTCGGGCCACGAGGGACGAGAGTCTTGCGCGGGTAGGCGGCGGCGCTGAAGTCGAATTGGACGGCGTCGCGTGAGGGCGCCATGTAGAACTCCCAGACGCCCTTTTCGTGGCGCTTGTGAAAGTCCTGCTTCCCGACCGGCACCGGGCGGTTGGTTGCTGTGAGGACATCCGTCAGGGCGAAGTAGATCCCCTCGTAGTACCAGATGGGGAGGGTGTGGATCTGGCGCTCGGGAACCCTCGTTCCAGGAACCATGGTCTTGTCGGGGTCGTCCAGAACGAATTTTGTGAGGGTTTTCCAGGCCGTCGGCCGCCCCTTGATATCGTTGCCCCCGGTGTGTTCCATGATGCGGACGCCGCGCAGCTCGCCCACTCCGCCGCCGGCGGCGAAGTCTTCACGGCAGATCAGCAGGTAGCGTTTGTTGGGTGGGTCCCAGAAGAGCTGGTTGCTGAAGTCGGCGGCCCGGCCCGTCACCGGCAGGCCCTTGTTGTAAAACTTCCAGTTGATGCCGTCAGCTGAGTAGCCGAGCCTTGTCCGGCAGTCCTGTCCGCCGCGATTCGGGTAGAACGCGACCTTGTATTTCTCAGGGTGCCCCCAGGGGACTCCCGCATCGATGTTGACGGTGACTCCATCGAGGCCGATTTCAACCAGCCCACGGGACCTCTTTTCCCGCAGGATCGGCACATCCGATTCCCAGTTGACCAGGTTGCTCTTGCCATCCCGTGAGATCAGCGGCTTGGTCCAGGTGATGCCGTCTTTTGATTCGGCGTAGGCGAGGGCCGATCCGGGGCGCTTGCTGGCCATGTACCAGAGCCGGAAGAGCTTTCTGTCGGAGTCCCAGTGTGGCGAGAAAAACCAGCAGAAGGCTGATTCTCCGAACTCGTAGCCAGCGCCGCCATCCGGTCCTTCATGAACCTTGCCGGTCTGGAAATCGGTCGGAAGGGTAGGCTTGAGGACGACGCCGAGTTTTCGCGCCTGTCCTACTCTGAGGGCCAGGTTTTCTTTCTTTTCGATGGCGTGGTCGTCGACGAAGAGCTGCTTCTGGAGTCCTGGCGAGAAGGGCTCCCGGGCGACCACAGGTTCCGGGAGAAGCCCAGGGAAGGGAAGCAGGGCGCTGATGGCTGCGATGGCGAACAGGCGAGGGTTGAGCATTCTGGTCCCTTTGATGGTGAGGGCTCCCCTATTTACGGTTTTCTTTTTTCTGCTCACGGACCAGGTAATCGAGAATCTTCACGAAGGAGGCGCCCCGGTTGGGCATGTCCGGGTCGGCGGCCTGCTTTTCCTTCCAGAGGCTGCCGAGTCGGCTTCGTTGGGCGGGCCGCAGCTCCTTGATCTTTCTGTCCACGTAGGCCTGGTGCTTCGTCGAGAGGTATTCCTCGGTGAGCATGTTCTGGTCGATGCGGGCGAACAGCCTGGCATTTGGCGAGTTTTTGTAGTCTACAACCCGGGGCTGCTCGTAGGTGAGGTCCTTGCGGTCCGGCAGGTAGCCGGTGAGCTTTTGGCCCTGGTTTTCGTCTATCTCTTCGGGAAGCTCGAGCTTGATGATGGCGCCGTAGCCTCGCTCCATGTGCCGCGCCGGTCCGCTGGTGCTGACCCAGACGTTGCCAGCGGCGTCAAACTCGATCTCTCGCGTATAGGAGACCTTGGTCGGGAGGCGGAACTCGACGAGCCTTTCGGTTTTCGGGTTGAACCTGTTCAGGGTGTCGTTTCCGGTTCCGCAGACCCATACGTTTCCACTGGGATCGATATTGAGGGCGTAGGGTATCTGGTTCTCGGCGTCCGGGAGATCATAGACGGTCCATTTCTCTGTCTTCGGATCGAACTTTCCGAACACGCCCGAGGCGAATCCGGGCACCCAGACAATGCCGTCCTGGGCTACATGAAGTCTGCGGGGCCCACGGAATGGGGGGTTCCACTCTTTGATGTCCCCATCGGGGGTGCGGGGGTCGATGCGCCCGATGCGGTTGCCGTTGAGCTTGGAGTACCAGATGCTTCCATCGACGGGAGAAAAGTCCAGGCCGTAAGGTGTGATGCCGCGGGATTCACCTTTCCCGGCCGAGACGGCCTCGTGCGCCTTCAGCAGCTTATACTCCTTGACCTTCAGGGTCTCCGGATGCAGGGAGAAGCAGGAGTTCCGGCCCGCGTCGGTATACCAGATGAGCCCCTCGGGATCCTTCGGGTTGATGCGAAGGGTGTGGGGGTAGGAGCCCCGTCTTGCAGGAGCTTCGGCACTGGAGCAGATGGTGTATTTCTTGGTGTTGAGATCGAACTTCGCCATCTGGCCACTGGCGCAGATGGTCAGCCACATGTGGCCATCATTTGCAAGTTCGATGGAATGAGGCCCATAGGATCCACGCGGCAGTTGGTAGGTGCGTTGTTCACCGGTCGCGGGGTCCAGGGTGACAATCCGGTGCTTGCTGATGTTGACCGCGTAGACCAGTCCATCGGGGCCGAGCTCCAGGTCATGAAAGGAGCTCTCAAGCTTCTTGCCAAGCTCCCAGGAGGTTATCCTGGCCCTTGCCGCGAGACCTGCCGGAGCCGGAGGCGGGACGAAGACGGGCCATTTTCTGATCGCATCTTCCTTGTAGGTCCCCAGCAGGCGCTTGACGATGGTCTTTTGCGTGTGTCGGTAGAGCCCGCCGAAGCCATCCATTCGACGCACCATGGTTTCCCAGTCAACCGGTTGCTCCGGGGTGCGGAAGCCTACGGTTCCCACCTGGTGGCAATAGCTGCACATCATCTTGAAGTTCAGCTTGTCCCGCTTGGTGTCGAATTTCAGCATGCTGAAGCCGCTGCTGGCGG
>CAJWMA010000343.1 GCA_913042995.1 uncultured bacterium
GCCTTCATCGCGGTCCTCAAGACGGAAAAAGAGAAGTGAGCTCCGGAGGCGGAGCGGGACTTTATCTCCACGTTCCATTCTGTTCGGCGGTTTGCCCCTATTGCGATTTCGCCGTCGTGCCGGCCGACGCATCGCGAAGCGCTCGCTATGTCCAGGCTCTCCTTGCCGAGCTCGAGCTGCTCGGCGAAGAAGAGCTCTCCTTTGACACCATCTATTTCGGCGGCGGGACTCCCTCCGCGCTTTCCCGCGCTGACCTGGAGTCTATTCTCGCCGCATCCAGGCGGAGCCTCGCTGTCGAGGCTGATGCGTGGCTGGCGCTGGAGGCGAATCCGGAGGATGTCGATGCCGCCGCCCTGGAGGGGTGGCGCGGTCTCGGCGTGAATATGCTCAGCCTCGGCGTGCAGTCCTTCCAGGAGGAGGAGCTCCGATTTCTCGGCCGCCGTCACAGCCCCGCCGAGGGAGAGCGCGCGGCGCGCGAGGCTCTCGCCGCGGGTTTTGACATTGTCTCGGCGGATCTCATCTTCGGCCTTCCCGGCCAGGAGCCGGAGAGCCTGCGTGACAGCATCCGGAGGCTCGCCGAGCTCGATCCGCAGCATGTCTCCTGCTACCAGCTCACCGTTCACGAGGGGACGCCCTTTCATCGCAGGAGACAGCAGGGCCGGCTGCTCGAGCTGGGTGAGTCTCGCCAGGGCGAGCTGTTTGAGCTCGTGCATTCCGAGCTGGCGGCCGCCGGCTACAGCGCCTACGAGGTGTCGAATTTCGCGAAGACGGAGGATGCGCGCTCTCTGCATAACCAGAAATACTGGGATCACTCTTCCTATCTCGGCGCCGGGCTTGCCGCTCACTCGTTCTCCGGCCGCAGGCGCTGGTGGAACGAGCCGGACCTCGAACGCTATTGTTCGAGGCTGGAGCGGGGCGAGCGGCCCTTGGCCGGCAGCGAGGAGCTGGACTCTTCGGAGCTCGCGCTGGAGGCCGTCATGCTCGGCCTGCGCCGCAGCCGCGGGCTGGATCTCGACCGTCTCAGGGCCGACTACGGTCTCAACCTTCTCGAACGCAACGCCGCGATTATCGAGGGATATGTCGAGGACGGCCTGGCCGTGATGGATGGGCGCTTGCGGCTGACCCCGCGCGGCCTCGCCGTGGCAGATGCGGTGGTACGCTCTCTTGACCTGGACCCAGCCTGAGGCCGCTCAGCTGTTGTAGCCGAAGAGCCAGGTTGCCCTGTCCGAGCCGATGTTGCGGACGCTGTGGGCAGCGCCGCGGGGGATGAAGAGCTCTTCTCCGGGCTGGGGCCGATGGATCCTGCCGCTCACCTCGAATTCGAGCGTTCCCTCGATGACCACGACCAGCTCATCTGTGGAGTGTACGAAGTCATTCCATTCCTGGCCGGGGGGATCCTCCCAGCGCTCGCAGCTGAATCCGCGGGCCGTCCAGTCTTTCCTGATGGCATCGGGATCTACGGGCCGTTCCTGCATGGGCTCTCTCCAGTCTGGGATTGGTAAAATCTGGCAATCAGAAGGCTGTGCGGACAGTATAGACCGAATGCTCGCGCTTCTGAAATCGACAGCTCGCCACCGGCTGACGAGGCCATCGCCTCTCCTCGTCGTCTTCCTGCTCCTGGCATCCGCATTGCCTGTTGGCGGTGAAGACCCGGCTGCCGCCCCCGTCGCAAAAAAGACCGCAGGGGGCGGCACCGGAGCGAAGAAACTTCAAGCGAAGCGTTACGACGAGGTGGCCTACGCCACCACCCACAACGCCATGAGCAACAGCGACGAGGGCTGGTTGTTTCCAAACCAGACGCACGGCCTTACCCGCCAGCTGGCTGATGGCGTTCGGGCTTTCATGCTGGATGTGCATGACAAGGATGGGAAACCGTATCTCTGCCATAGCCGCTTCTTTCTTGGCAGTCGGCCTCTGAAGGATGGGCTGGGCGAGCTGGCCGTCTACCTGGGGAAGAATCCCCGCGAGGTGATCACCATCATCTTTGAGAGCTATGTGAGCTCGAAGGCGCTCGCGGGAGCCTTCAAGGAGAGCGGCCTCCTGCGTTACGCCCACAGCCAGCCGAAGGGAAAGCCCTGGCCTACGCTTGGCAAGATGGCCGCCTCGGGCAGGCGGCTGGTCGTCTTCACCGACCGTGCCGGGGGGGAGCTTCCCTGGCTGCACCGGGTCTGGGATTTCTGCTGGGAGACCCATTTCTCCGCGCGGAGCCGCAAAGATCTCGTCTGCCGGAAGAACCGGGGCGGCTCGAACAACAGCCTCTTTATACTCAACCATTTCCTGACCCGTCCGGTGGCGTCGGCAAGGCTTGCGGACGAGGTGAATCACAATCCCTTCCTCAAGCAACGAATTGAACAGTGCCGGAAGGCTTCAGGGAGACTGCCGAACTTCATCACGGTTGATTTTTATGAGCGAGGTGATGTCATAGCAGTAGTAGATGAACTCAACGGTATTCGGTAAATTGGACGGGTCAGCGGAAGCCCGGATGCGCCTCCGCGCTGGCAAGCTCCTCAGCTCTGATTCATTAGCACGGGTATTCCGGTTCTCCGGCGCCGCCGGCCTCCGGTACCTTTTGAAGGACCAGAAGATGCCAATTGCAACAGGAACCTCTTTTCGAGCGGCCCTGGCTTTTGCCGGGCTGCTTCTCGCCGCTACCTCGCGGCTTTCTGCCGAGGGGGCCATCGAGTTCAACCGCGATGTCCGCCCCATTCTCTCCGACAAATGCTTCGCCTGTCATGGGCCGGACAAGGGGAAGCGAAAAGGCGATCTTCGCCTGGACATCGAGAAAGAGGCCTTCGCCGAGCGCGAGGGTCGGCGGGCGATTGTCGCGGGCAAGCTGGATGACAGCGAGCTCTACAAGCGGATCACCCATTCGAGCAAGCGCAAGAGGATGCCGCCGGAGAAATTCGGCAAGAGCCTGAGCCAGGGAGAGATCGACATCCTGCGCAAGTGGATTGAGCAGGGCGCGGGTTGGCAGGCGCATTGGTCGGCTATCAAGCCCGTCAAGAGCGATGCGCCTCCGGGAGAGGGCAACCCGGTCGACCGCTTTATCCGCACCAGGCTGGATCGTGAACAGAAGAAACCCGCTTCGCAGGCCGATCGCCGGACGGTCATTCGCCGTATTACCTTCGACCTGACCGGCCTGCCTCCTTCTCCCGCGGATGTGGACGCCTTCGTCGCCGACAAGGCCTCTGATGGAGAGGCCGCCGCGCGAGTGATCGAGAAGCTGCTCGCCTCCGAGCATTACGGCGAACGAATGGCCATGTACTGGCTTGACCTCGTGCGTTATGCCGACACCAACGGGATCCATGGAGACAACCACAGGGAGCACGCTCTCTACCGCGACTACGTCATCGATTCTTTCAATGAAAACAAGGCCTTCGATGAGTTTACCCGGGAGCAGCTGGCCGGTGACCTGCTGCCGGATGCCTCAGTCCAGGCGCGGATCGCCTCCGGCTACAATCGCCTGTTGATGACTACCCGTGAGGGCGGCGCCCAGGCCAAGGAGTATCTAGCCAAGTATGCCGCCGATCGTGTGCGCAACGCCTCCGGTGTCTGGATGGCCTCAACGATGGGTTGCGCCGAATGTCACGATCATAAGTTCGACCAGTTCACGATGAAGGATTTTTACTCCTTCGCGTCCTTCTTCGCCGACATCAAGGAGACGGCTGTCGGCACCCAGGCGGCAACAGCCATGCCCTCTCGAGCCCAGCTGAGACAGATTGCCGAGGTCGACTCAAAGGCGCGGGAGGTCAGGAAGTCTCTCGATGTGCAGACGCCCGAGCTCACCGAAGCCCAGGCTCTCTGGGAGAAGAAGGCCCTGCCGCGCAAGAAGGCCTCGACCGACTGGTCCGCTCTTCG
>CAJWMA010000344.1 GCA_913042995.1 uncultured bacterium
GGCTGAGGAGGTTGATGCCCCCTCTGACCTTGAAGGCTTCGGTCGGCTGGTGGTTTTCGTGTTTGACGATGAGCTCGGTCCCGGTGAGAGCCGAGAGCTCGGGATAGGAGCCTGACGCGGTGCGGGGCAGCCAGGGGCGGATCTTCTCGCGAGCGCTCTCTACATCTGCAATGCTGGGTTGTTTGAGATCCGGATTCTTCAATGGGGCGTTCCTTGCGCGGTAACCTTTCCCTTTGTCGTTCACCGGGCATGATACCCCGGTCAGACTTTCTTTTGCACCCGTGTCCGCTTGAGTCTGTTTTAGCGGTTGGCCCGGTTCTTATCGCTGGATTCTGGAATGTTGGGAAGGCGGGGAAAATTAACGGGGTATAATGGAAATGCCGGGTCAACAGGCGTGAACTGTAAGGAAGATCCTGGCAGGTACCACGCCGTGCATCTGGTTCCGGAACTCAGAACAATCCTGAAAGGAGTAATCCTATGAAACGCATGATTCTTTTCGCTCTCTTTCTCAACGCGGCGATCCTCGGGGTTATCGCGCTTGAGTTGGTAGCGCTTGCCGGTGGTGATGAAAATCCGACAGCCGCGGTTAACGGTGATACCAATGGTGACGGCGCCCGGGATATCGGCGATGCGGTCTACCTGTTGCGTTGGCTTTTTAACGGAGGGGATGAGCCGGTGCCAGTCGCCTGCGCCCAGGCCGGTCCGGTTCTTACGGCCGAGCAGGCCGAGATACTCAGCCATATGAGCCTGGTACAGGTTCCGATAGATAACCAGGGAACCCTGGCGCCCACGATTCGCATCTCGGGAGTCAACCTGCAGTTGGTCAACGGTATGGGCTCGAGTTGGGGGAACGCTGCCGGAAATGTCTGGAACCTAAGCACCCATCAGACCAATGGCCTCGGCAACCTGGTCATTGGCTACCAGGAGAATCGTACAGATGATGGAGTCGGCGATACCGACGACGGCAACTACAGGACCGGGTCCCACAATCTCGTGGTGGGCGCGATGAACAATTACTGGAGCTGGGGCGGACTGATTGTCGGCGCCCGCAACAGCATGGGCGGCTGGCTATCAACGGTGGCGGGAGGCTACAACAATATCGCCAACGGCGAGGCGGCCGTTGTTAGTGGAGGAGACAGCAACTACGCCATTGGAAGAGCGACCACGGTTAGCGGAGGCTGGGGAAACTCGGCGGAGGCCAGGGGTTCTACCGTGTGCGGCGGCGGAGGCAACTTCGCCTACGGAGAGTTCTCCTTTATTGGCGGCGGCCGCAACAACACAGCCCATGGCGATCACTCGGTCGTTGGAGGAGGGAGCAGGAATACCTCCAACAGGGATATGGGCTTCCTGATTGGCGGTGACAACGTCAACGACTGAGCTTCAGGAGGAGAATAAAAAAGCCGGGGTCCGTCGTCCGCGATGACGGTGGACCCCGGCTTGATTTTCTCCAGGCCGCGCCTAGTTTTTCATGAGAGGCTTGATCGCGTTGCCCTCGCGGTTCTTGACCTTGTGCAGCGAGTCGCCGAGCTCTTCGAGCGCGAAGCTGTAGCTCTGGATCGGTTCGACCCGAACCTTGCCGCTGTGGAGGAGGTCAACGGCCTCGGGCCAGGTGTCCGGCGCCAGCCAGGAGTAGCGGATCGTCATGTCCTTGAGCATGCACTCGATGCCGCTGACGCTGTGGACGTCGTTGTCGCCGGGAAGCCCGAAGATGACGACCGTCGAGGCATTGCCGGCGGTGTCAATTCCGGACTTGATCGCCCCGAGGTTGGCGGTGGCGAGGATAGTACGGTCAGAGAGTTCGCCATTATTGTTATCCCTGATGAACTTGTCGAGATCCTCGACGTAGTTGGGAGACTCGGGGTCCTTGGTGTTGGCGATGAGGTCGGTGCCGAGTTCCTTGCCGACATCGAGCCGCTCGTCGCGGGTACCCACCAGCAGCACCTTTCCGGCGCCGTAGACTTTTGCCATCTGGACCATCATGAGCCCGATGGGGCCGGGTCCGAAGATGGTGACAAACTGGCCGGCCTGGATGTTCAGGTTCTTAACGGCGTAGAGGCCGCAGGCCAGCGGTTCGGCCGAGGCCGCGATGTCGAGGTCCATGTCCTGGGGCACCTTGACGGTCCAGTACCAGTGCGAAACACAGTACTCAGCGAAACCACCGTCCTTCGTGATGCCAACGACGTCGCCAAGATCGACGTTGGAGAGGCCCTTCTGGGTCCAGGGAGAGTTAACATCGGACTGCACAGGATTGACGACGACCGGGTCACCGACCTCGAAACCACCTTTTTCGGCAGCAACTTCTCCGACCCTGGCGATGACGCCAGAGATCTCATGTCCGAGTACGAGCGGGTCCTCGGTTCCGACTGCGGCCTTACCGAAGTAGTAGGAAATATCCGAACCGCAGATGCCGGTGGCGTGTACCTTGACGAGAACCTCCTCAGGGCCAATTTCCGGAACTGGTTTCGCCTCATCGAGAGTCATTTTCTCCGGTTCGTAAAAGACCTGGGCTTTCATCGTTTCGGGAACGTCCATGGCATATTCTCCTTAAGAGTTCTGATTTCTGTTCTGTTGAATTGATTTCGCGTTTCCGCACGCCCTCTACCAGGGGGGCGGACCGACTATCCTAATACCCATGGCACCCGGCATTCAAGAGGGCAGCGTCTACGAGTTCGCGGTTGGCAAAGAAAAAAGAGCCGCCCTTCCCGGGGGAAGGACGGCTCTTTGTATTCGTACTGCTAAGAGATCAACCGTCGACCTTCGCCAGCGTGGCGAGGATCATGCCGATGATCTGGTAGGGGTCGGCGTTGGAGGCCGGGCGCCTGTCCTCGAGGTAGCCCTTCCAGCCATCGTTGACAGTGCCGATGGGGATCCGGATCGAGGCTCCGCGGTCCGAGGCTCCATAGCTGAACTGGTCGATCGACTGGGTCTCGTGGAGACCGGTCAGGCGCTGTTCATTGTGGGCACCGTAGACGGCGATATGCTCCGCGTGGGTTTCCCTGAAGGCTTCGCAGATCGAGGTGATATAGGCCTCATTAGCTGCCGCATCGCCACTTCCTTCGCGAATCTTCGTGGTCGAGAAGTTGCAGTGCATTCCGCTTCCGTTCCAGTCACCCTTGACCGGCTTCGGATGCAGGTCTACCACGACACCGTATTGCTCGGCGGTACGGTGGAGCAGGTAGCGGGAGTAGACAGCGGCATCGGCGGCGTTCTTGGCGCCTTTGCCGAAGATCTGGTATTCCCACTGTCCGAGCATGACCTCGGCGTTGATGCCCGTGACCTTGAGGCCGGCATCGAGACAGAGATCGAGGTGCTCTTCGACAAGCTGGCGAAGGACCACGTTGCCGTGTCCGACGGAGCAATAGTAGGGCCCCTGGGGACCGGGGTAACCCTCGGCGGGGAAGCCGGCGGGCCTGTCGCCATCCATGAGGACGTATTCCTGCTCGAGTCCAACCCAGAGGTCGTCGTTGTCATCCCAGCCGCCCCTGGTGTTCGAGGGGTGGATGGAGCCGTCGGCGTTCTTGACCTCGGTCATGACCAGGTAGGCGTTTCTCCTGCCCGGGTCGGGAATAATGTTCACTGGATCGAGGAGACAGTCTGACGAGCCGCCCTCGGCCTGTTCGGTCGAGCTGCCGTCGAAGGCCCACTGCGGACAATCCTCAAGGGTGGGCTCACTGTCCTGGGTTATCACCCTGGTTTTACTGCGGAGATTGGCGGTCGGCTGGTAGCCATCGTGCCAGATATATTCAAGCTTGTAAGGAGTACTCATACTGTTTCCTTAAGAAAAAAGAGGTAGAGAGACCCTGTAAAGAAGGGAAGTTTCGAAAAGTTTCAGACGAAAAG
>CAJWMA010000345.1 GCA_913042995.1 uncultured bacterium
CGAGCCAGGCGCCGCGGAGAACGAGAAAATCCAGGTCGCCGTCGTTGTCGTAGTCTCCCTGCACGAGGTTGAGGCCGCCGAAGAGGCCCTCCAGTCCGCTGCCCTCGGTCTTGTCTTCAAAGGATTTTCCAGCGGAGCTGATGAACAGGCGAAGCTGACCGCCTGGCTCCCAGGTGGAGCTCAACACGTCAAGGTAGCCGTCGTTGTTGAAATCATCGATGACGACTCCTCCCGAGCAGTTGAAACGGTCGAGGCCCAGCCGGGGCGCCACGTTCTTGAACCGCGGTATTTCAAGCTGCGAGCGGAAGGCTGATTCCGGGATGAGGTAGGGCAGCGGGACCTTGGCCGGATAGCCGTCAATGGTCATGTAGGCGATGTTCAGAAGCCACCGCGATGCCATGTAGATATCGCTGTCAGGCGGGAGCATCTCCATGACCCGGGCGAAATATTTGATCGCCTGGCGGGAGCCGGTGGGGTCGGTATGGATGCCTCCTCCACGGATTGGCAGGATGCAGCTCTCGGGGGTGAAGCGGGCGCAGCAGTTCAGGGTCTCACCCCGCCGCATGTGTCCGACCCCCAGCCGGAAGATCGTTTCAGCCGAGTAGTCACGGCCGATCCGAGAGCCGACCCTGGGCAGGAGGCCGACGGCCGTCTCCAGCAGCTTGATCCCTTTCTCCTCGTTGCCGGCCCTGAGCTCGGCGACGCCCGCGAGGCGGTAGAGCTTCCAGCGGTTTTCCAGGGGAGAGTTGTCGGGCAACTGCTTGAGCTGCTCGCCGTAATTCCGGGCCAGGCTGTCTCCGTAATATCGATTTTCAGCGCGCGCGATCTCTGCGTATTCACCGAGCAGGCGAACCATCCTCTGGTGCCCCGATAGCTCGGTGTTGTCCTCCGCTGCTGGCTTGTCGCCGGGAGCGGGTTGTTGGGGGCCACATCCTGAGATGGCCAGCAGGACATACAGGGCGAGGTAGAGACGGAGAGGAAGGCGCATATGCTCTTATCGGTTATCTGACAGGCAGCCTGAGCGACATTCGCTTGTTGCCTCGGAGAATTTTAACGGGGATCAGGTCTCCCGCTTTTCGCTTCCGGAAGATGTGCACGAGGAGCTCGCTTTCGGTGAGTCGCTCGCGAATTCCATCGAATTCGATGACGATGTCGCCCTTGCGGAAGCCGGCGTCTTTCGCCGCCCGGTGAACTCCGTATTGCCCGACATGCCGGACCCACAGGGCCAGTCCCTCAAGCCCTCTTTTCTTGCGGTCGCCATCCCAGACGTCTTTCAGGCGCATTCCACCAAACCCCATACGCCGAAGCGGCCAGGTGCTCCCTCGCCAGGAGATATCAGTGCTCTTTCTCCAGTCGGCATCGAGCCTGAGCTTGAGCCGGGTTGTTTTTTCAGCCCGTTTCACCACAGCCGTCAGCTTTGCCGGAGATGGAGCGTTGTGGAGGACCCACTGGATGTCCGCGGTCGACAGGATGGGCTGGCCCTCGAGGGACAGGATCCGGTCTCCGTGGCGGAAGCCGGCCTCATGCGCCGCGGATGACGGGACAACATTTACGACCAGGGCTCTTTCAGCCGGGGAGAGTTGCAGCCCCAGGGCGCCGGGCAGGGGCCAGGGGTAGAGGATCTTATCGGGAAGCGGGGCCTTCTTCGACCTGAGAAGCTCTATTTCCGCCGCATTGATCATGTGGCAGTGCAGGCAGCTCTGGGCGACCTTGCCGCCGTAGTTGAGCAGGGGGGTGTACCTCTTGAGGGTGGGGTAGCGTTCGGGGGCCGGATAGCGCGGCTTTCCTCCCTGCTTGTCCGCAAGGGACCGCCGGTTTTCCGGGAAGCTTGCGTGCAGCTCAAGGGCGCCTTCGATCGCGCTCACGAAACCCTGCATCGAAATGTCCCGTTCGGGCTTCTCCTGGCTGGAGCGTGTTCCGTAGCGTCCGTAGATGGTTCGGTCCGCGTTCATGAAGAAGGCGGCGAAGGTGAGGTCATAGTCGAATTGAAAGAGCTCCAGGTTGAGAGAGTTCCCCTGGACCACCCGTACGCAGACGAACTTCTTCAGCAGCCGTTTCAGTTTCAGATCTTGGGGACGTGCAACCTGCACGTCGAAGCCTTTGCAGGCGTGTCACGGAATTCAGCGAAAGACGATCAAGAGCGGCCTGGAGGTTTTACGAGCGAGCTCGAAGGCCTTCTCTACATCGTTGTAGATCCACAGGTCCGAATCGCGCATCTCGCTGAGATCGTCCCGCACCAGGGTGTCACGGTCTTTTTTTTCTTCCGCAGCCAGCGCTCCGGCACAAAGAAAGGTCGATACCGACAGCAGGAGAGTGAGCGCGAGTTTTCCAGCCATCTCGATTACTCCGGGGTTGGTTCCAGTCAGGATTCGCCGCAGTCCAGTGCAAGCTTACCAAACTGTTGGTGGTTCTTCATGCAATCAAGCGCCCGGTTTCCATCTCGAAGCGCGTAGGTGCTGTCGATGACAGGGTGCAGCTGGTGGTTTGAGATGAACTCGAGCATGGCCTCCATCTCTGTCCTGGTGCCCAGGGTGGAGCCGATGATCCTGACCTGCTTCCAGAAGAGCCTGAAGAGATCGAGGCTCTCCGGAGCTCCCGCGGTGAATCCGTAGCTGACGATCCGGCTCGCGGGCCGGGCGAGCTCGAGCAGGCCCGAGTAGTCGCTTCCACCCGCTCCATCCACGATGAGGTCGAGCTGCCCGTGGCTGGAGCGGAATTCTTTCGCCCACCCCTTCTCACGGTAGCTGACCCCCGCGCTCGCTCCCAGGTCGAGGGCTCCCTTGATCTTTTCTTCGGAGGAAGAGGTCACGAAGACCTCGGCCCCGGCGGCGATGGCGAACTGGACGCAGAAGAGCGCCACGCCTCCGCCGCTGCCGGTGATGAGCACCCGCTGTCCCTCCTGGAGTTCTCCCTGGGTGAAGAGGGCTCGCCAGGCCGTCAGCCCGGCGATGGGCAGAGCCGCGGCCTCGAACATGCTGAGGTGTTCAGGCCGCGAGTGCAGCTGGCTCGGGGTCGTGAGCAGATGGGTCGCGAAGGTTCCATCTTCCGGCATTCCGAGCACCTCGAAATCTTCTCCCTGCGCGCCCGGGTCATCTCCCCAGTTTTTCGCCGGGTGGACCAGGACCTCTCTGCCCACCAGCTCATCGCCGACTCCTTCTCCTGCGGCGGAGACCACGCCGGCGCCGTCGGAGCCGGGAACCACAGGCATCCTGATGCGGGGATAGAGTCCCTGGGTGATCCAGTAGTCTCTGCGGTTGAGGGAGGCGGCCTGGAGAGTGACGACCACCTCGCCCGGTCCGGCTACGGGGTCCGCGCGCTCCTCCAGCCGCAGGGGGCGCTTGAGCTCTTCAAGAACGAGTGCTTTCATGTCGGTTTACTTTTTTTCTCCGGCGAGATTCTATGGGATCTCTGCCGGGGGGTCTACAGGATCCCGCGGAGCCGCGGCCTCAGACAGCGCGGTCCAGCAGGTAGTGCGAGACCTGCCATTCCTTCCCGGAGCGGAAGCCGAAGAGCTCGGCGCAGGCCATGAAGATGCCGCCTCTCAGAGGGAGGTCTCCTCTTTCAGTTTCCGGCAGACCGCGAGGGCGCTGTTGACTCCATCCTCGTGGAACCCGTAGCCCCAATAGGCGCCGCAGAAGGAGGTGTTGTTGGCCCCGGTCAGCTCACCATGCCTGGACTGGGCTGCTGCCCTCCTGTGGTCGTAGACTGGGTGGTGATAAAGGAACTTCCTGAGCACTTTCTTTTCATCCACCAGGCCTTCCTGGTTCAGGGAGACGCAGAAGGTTTCGGGAGCCTCTATTCCCTGGAGCATGTTCATATTGTAGGTGACGGTGGC
>CAJWMA010000346.1 GCA_913042995.1 uncultured bacterium
TGGAGGATCTCGATAAGTCAGGCCTGCTCGATGAGACCCTGGTGGTGCTGACCACCGAGTTCGGCCGTACCCCGGTGATCTCCGAGAACCTCGGCCGCAACCACTGGCCGCAGGCCTTCAGCTGCCTGCTCGCGGGAGCCGGGGTCAAGACCGGGACAGTCTTTGGTTCCAAGAACGATGCCGGTGGCGAGGTCGCCGAAAACGAGGTCAGCACCCCGGACTGGTGCGCGACCATCGCTCATCTCGCCGGCCTGCCCTGGAACGAGACCTTCTTCTCGCCTTCGGGCCGCCCGTTCAAGTCAGCCGGAAAAAAGGGCCAGGCCCAGTTCGGGCTGATAGCCTGAGAGGCAGTTCGGGCTGATAGCCTGAGAGACATTCGGGCTCATTCGTTTGACAGGCATCCTGGGTAAAGACGCTACCGGCTTCAGAAGGAAGTGGTCGTCGATTCGAGGACGATGTCGAAGGTCCCCAGCTGGTAGCTGCCGCCTTTGACCTTGACCTTTTCGGTCTGGATGACCAGGTTCGAATTGGCACCGCCTTTGTCGCCGAAAGAGTCCGTTTTGAGGTGGGGGTCGCCCTTGAAGTAGAGCTGGGTGATGAGCTTCTTGTAGCCCGGCGCCTGGATCATGTAGTGAATATGGGAGGGGCGTGACTGGCCGCCTCCAATACCATAGGCCGCCGGCTTGATGGTCTCGTATTCGTAATAGCCGGTCTCGTCGACTACGAGGCGGATCCGGTTCTTGAAGTCTTTCCAGGCCGGTGGGTTCTTCGGATTGTTCATGTCGTACTGGCCGTGGGCATCGGCCTGCCAGACGTCGAGAACCGCGCTGCTGACGGGTTTCCTGGTGTCAAAGCCCCAGATCCTGCCGCGAATGACCAGCGGATCGCCTTCAGCCAGCGGCGCGGTCACCTTGCCCCTGAAGGGAGCTCCGGGCACATAGAAGGGACCGAGGATGTCCTTGAAGGATGGCTCCCATTTTCCCGCGGGGGCTACCTGGGGGATTCCTTTCTTGTCGAGGAAGGATTCGTAATCGTGTACATCGGGGGTCTCTGGCGTCGGAGTAGCCTTCGCGTCGAGGGTGAGGGTTCCGAAGGCGCCCGCGGCGAGTCCGCAGAAGCTTCGCTGGATCATCTGCCGACGATTGAAATCAGCCATGAAATGCTCTCCTTTGTTTCCTGGGGGCAATTATCAGCATAAGGCACCTCGGACGAATGGCCACAGCCAGAGCCAACGGTTCATTTTTACTCCATGATGTGAGTTGAAGGCAAATAATGCTCCGTAATTCAAACGCCGCCGCCCCGCTTTTGTTGGATTCGGCTGAAAAAAAGGGGGAGGAAGTAAAGAGCGAGATGCTTACAATGTTCGCTCGCAAAAGATCATTAACGGTAGGAGAACAGCAAAATGAGCGAAAACAATTTTCCCAGGCTTCACAACGCCATGTGGCCCGGGCTCGTCGGCAAGGCTGATTTAGATGGTAAAGAAATTAGAGATTTGGTTGATGCCGCGACCTCGGAAACAGCTCTTCACACGCTATCCGAAATTCGTAGCAAAGCTGATAATACGCCAGTCAGCCTAGAGAGCATGCTCGATCTCACCGCCGCGGCCGAAGTGGATGGGCAGAAATTCGAGGGCATCGACTATTTTCTTTTTCTCCCGCACACGAACCCCGAGGCCAGCGACGATGAGCTGAAAGAGATCGCCGACCTGATCGCCGGCAAAGGTTTCGATGTCGGTTCGCTGGTTGCCCCGGTCTGGCCCGGAACGGTGGGTGACTCTGCCATGGGAGACGATGAGCAGCAGGGCAAGTTCCTGGATGCCGTCAGGATGGCCTGCCGGGTCGCCGGGGTCTTCAATGACCACGGTGTCCGCAAGGGCGGCGTGATTCGCATCGACTCCGCCGAGTTCGGTGTTGAACAGTGGCGCGAGGACCCTGGCGTCCATACCGCCCGCATTGTCGAGACCTTCAAAGAGGCCGCGAAGATTGCCGCCGACCATGGCGAGCGCCTGGCTGCCGAGGGCGAGATTTGTTGGGCCGGCATGCACAGCTGGAAAGACATGCTGGACGTCCTCGAGGGAGTGGGAATGCCCGAGACGCTCGGTTTCCAGGCTGATCTGGCTCACACCTATCTCTACACCATGGGCTACAACGCGCCTGAGCACGCGCTCCTGCAGGATGGTTATTCCGCCGAGGAGTTCCAGGCTGGCTATACCGAGATGACCGACAAGCTGCGCCCCTGGACGATCGACTTTCATGTCGCGCAGAACGATGGTGAAGTGCACGGCGAGGGTTCGCACGATAAGACCGGCAAGCACTGCCCGGCGGATGACCCCAATGGCAAGCTCGACATCACCGATTGCTCGGGCTACTGGCTCAAGGATGCTCCCGCTCGCGGCATTCGGCATATCTGCTGGGACGGCTGCATGTTCCCGAACGCGACGCTGGAGCAGCCCGAGACCTGGAATACCATCCTCAAGGCGATGATGGATGTTCGGGACGCCCATGGGTGGGTTGAATAAGCGGTTGTCGCCCCCGGGAGTTCAAGTTTTCTCTGCTGGTTCCAATCAAGGCTAAAGCTGGAGGTTTCATCAATGTCAACGCTCGTTCTCGTAATTGTCGGGGTGGTCCTCCTCATACTGATCATGGTGATGGTCGGCATCTACAACCGCCTGGTGCGGGGGAAGAACCAGTACGCGAACGCTTTCGCGCAGATTGATGTCCAGCTGAAGCGCCGCTATGACCTGATCCCCAACCTGGTCGAGACCGCCAAGGGCTATGCGAAACACGAGAAGGAGACCCTCGACGCGGTGGTCAAGGCTCGCAACACAGCGCTGTCGGCCCTTGAGTCCGCCGGTGGTAAGATCGGCGACCCGGGTGCCATGCAGGCCCTCGGGGATGCGGAGGCTGGACTTCTCGGCGCGCTCGGCAAGCTCAACGTGGTTGTCGAGGCCTATCCCGATCTCAAGGCCAACACCTCGATGGAACAGCTCATGGAGGAGTTGAGCTCGACGGAGAACAAGGTCGCCTTTTCACGCCAGGCCTACAACGATGCCATCATGTCCTTCAACATAGCCAGGGAGAGTTTTCCCGCGGTGATGTTTGCCGGCATGTTCGGTTTCAGCGAGGTTGGACAGCTGGATATCCGGTTCGAGCCGGATGGCCGTGAGGCTCCCAAGGTCGAGTTCTAAGCGGAGCGGTCCAGCCATGGCCATGAACTTCTTCGAACACCAGGAGAAGGCGAGACGGTCCACCGGCCGCCTGGTCATTCTCTTCATGCTGGCTGTAGCGGCCATCATCGCGGTCCTGTATTTTTTCTTCGCCTATTCCCTGATCCTCCTGGGAGAGCATCGGCCGGAGAAGTTCTCGGCAACCGGGCTCTGGCAGCCGTATACGCTGCTCTACGTGGCGGGCGGAACGCTTCTCTGCAGCGGACTTGCCAGTCTCATCAAGATTTCCAGCCTGTCGTCGGGCGGCTCGGCGGTGGCGGAGATGGTGGGGGCCGTCAAGGTCAACCCGGCCACCACAGATCGGCATGAGCGCAAGTACGTCAACGTGGTGGAGGAGATGTCGATTGCATCCGGGGTGCCTGTTCCGGCGATCTACATCATGCAGGACGAGCTGAACATCAACGCCTTCGCAGCGGGGTTCACCATCCAGGACGCGGCGGTGGCTGTAACGCGGGGGTGCATTGAGGAGCTCGACCGAGACGAACTGCAGGGCGTGGTAGCCCATGAATTCAGCCATATTCTCAACGGCGATATGAAGCTCAACATTCGCCTCATTGGCGTGCTCGCCGGTATTCTCTTTATTGCCATGCTCGG
>CAJWMA010000347.1 GCA_913042995.1 uncultured bacterium
TGAGATAGATGGCATCCTCGGGAATCTCGAAGTTGACGAATTCTCCCTGGTTAGGGCCGATGGGGCCGATGCTGACGGCATCGAGCACCTCGAAATCATCGCTTGCGATCACGTGCAGGCTGATTCGCATACCGCCGCATTGGTCGCTGCCGACAAAGCTCTGGAAATAGCGAACCGTCTCCGGACCGTACTCGCTGCGGATCTCCTCGAGGTCAAAGGTGACTCCCGCGGAGGCGTGGATCCCGACCGCTCCGCGCCAGAAGTTCATTCCTCCAGCCCAGACAGCCTCGATCCCCTTGTCAATGTCGTGGGTGACATCGGAGATGATGTGATTCCAGGTATTTCCCGAAGCGTCCTGCGGACCAAAGGTGAATGCGACGCCCTCCATGTTGATCTGCTGCGTGACCGCCTCGATGATGAAGACGCTGTCAAGAAAGGCGGACTCTTCCACGTACTGCGGATTATCGCCGGTGTTGACGATATTCCCGTTGGTGTGCCCAAGCTCGAAGAGTCCCGTGTCGGCGTTGACCCCTACGTTTTCCTCCGGAGCGCTTCCCCTGCCATCTCCTCCGGCGACAATGTCACCGAGGTAGACTACATCCGCCCAGACAGACTGGCCTGAAAAGACACTCCCAACAACGACTGCCGGCACCAGGAAAAGCGCCGCCATGAGCTTCGCTGACCTCATGACATATCCTCCGCTTGTTTGATCAATAAAACAGATTCTTCAGTTCAACTGGTCGTCCGCTACCCAAAACGCGAACGCCATCTATTGCAGCACCGGAAAAGGGCTGACGCAAGCCTAAGGTCCACGAAGGGGCGGTCCGACCCTGCGGCCGCCCGCGCGAAAACCAGAGACCAACCGGGGCTTCTATCAGATCTTCCAGGGCTTGCGATAGGCCCGGCTCAACATCTCGCTGGCGCTCTTGTCTCCAGCGATCTGCTCCTTGGCCGGATCCCACTTCAGATCCCTTCCCAGGCGCATGGAGATGTTCCCGAGATGAGCGAGCGAGATGGACCTGTGCGCGATCTCGATCGGCGCGACCGTCTCCTTGCGGGAAAACATGCAGTCGATGAAGTTCTTTACGTGGTTGTCGCTCTGGTAGAGGTGGGTCTCGTCCGGGCCGATCTCTTCCTTGAGAATCGCCTTGGAACTCGCATCGTGGCGTCCCCTGTCCGCCCAGACCCAGCCATCTTCGCCGATAAAGGTCACTCCGCCGCGCCAGCGAACCTCCCGCTCATCGGCTGGACGCTGGTCGCGGTTGGCGATGAGCATCTTCACCCCGCTGGCGTAGTGGCACTCGAAATAATACTCGGTAGCCGTATTGTAAACCGGGTGCTTGGCCCACTGAGCCTTCTGATTCTTGATCGCCACAGGACCGGACCGCTCAGTGCCGAGACCCCACTGGGCGCAATCGGGATGGTGACCTCCCCAATCCGTCAGTTGGCCTCCGGAGTAGTCGAGGATCCACCTGAAATTAACCCCGACCCTTGCCGGACAGAACTCGGCCTCCGGCGCGGGCCCCAGCCACATGTCAAAATTGAAACCATCCGGAACGGGAACCGTCTTGGTCTGGTTGGCGGTCCTGCCGTAGTCAGGTATGCCGCCCGGCAGACCGCAAAGCACCGTATGGACCTTGCCGATCCTGCCGTTTCGAACCAGCTCGCAGGCGCGGCGGAAGTTCCTGTCCGAGCGCTGCTGGCTTCCCGTCTGCCAGACGATCTTGTTTTTCTTAACGGCATCGGACATGGCCCGGCCCTCGGCGATCGTCAGCGAGAGAGGCTTCTGGCCATAGATGTCCTTCTTCGCGCGCGCCGCGTAGATCGCGATCAGGGCGTGCCAGTGGTCGGGGGTCCCTATGTAGATCGAGTCGATGTCCTTGCGCCCGATGACATCGCGAAAATCTTCATACCCCTTGCAGCCCTTGTCCTTGTAGTGCCCGTTGACCTTCCGGACAGCCGGCTCGCGGCCGCGAACAGAGCCTGCCCAATAACCGGGTCCCTCCTTGTTGACATCACAGACAGCGACCACACGCATCCTCTTGTCTCCGAGGAAGCGGCCCATCCAGTTGGTTCCATTGTTGCCGGTTCCGATGAACCCGATCGTCGCTTTATTGCTGGGCGCGTCCTCCCCCATCAGGGGAACGGTAGCGATGGTTGGAACCGCGATCGCGGCGCCGGCGGTCTTCTTCAAAAAGCTACGGCGGGTATTCGTACGCTGACTCATGATGAGCTCCTGTCGTTTATCCTTAATTTCCTGAAGCGCTCTCTATCGTAAATCGGCAACCCCGCGCAGGAAAGAGCCCTGTCGGTGTTTTACAAAAACAGGCCCCACCGCTTGTTAAGATCCTTTTGAGTGAATATGCTCGTAAAACGAAACCATAATTGAAACAAGCGCCATGAAACGGAGCGAAACAACATGCTGAAAAGCAACCTGACCCGCCTGGCTCTCTTCTCACTCGTCCTCCTCCAGGCCTCCACAACTGGCTTCGCGCAGAAAGACAACGGCAAGACCCGCGTGCTGGTCTGGGACGAGCAGCAGCCTGCCCAGAAATCCTCCTATAAAAACTTCCTGGGGAATCATATCGCCGAGCACCTGAAGGGCTTCAAGGAGTTCGAGGTCAAGTCGGTGAGACTGGATGACCCCGACCAGGGACTCTCGAACGAGCTGCTCGACAAGACCGATGTCATGATCATGTGGGTGCACGGCAGAAAAGGCGAGGTCTCTCCCGCCAGGGGTAAGGCCGTCCTCGAAAGGATCAAGGCCGGCAAGCTGCAGTTCATAGCGCTCCATTCCGCCCACTGGGCGACTCCCTTCGTTGAGGCGATGAACTACCGGACGATCCAGAACGCGAAGAAGGCTTTCCCCGCATCCGAGGGTGAACAGATCGAATTCAAGATCGTTCCCCCGCCACGTCGCTACACGACGCCGAAAAGAAACTCTCTGCCCACACCGCGATTCTATCCGCGTAAGTTCCCCGGGGGGAAAACGGTGGTGACCATCCACCTGCCCAATTGCTGCTTCCCAGGCTACCGGCCCGATGGGAAACCGAGCCACTTCAATATCGTGAAGCCCAACCATCCCGTAGCCCGGGACCTGCCGAAGAACTTCACCATCCCGAATACCGAGATGTACAACGAACCCTTCAATGTCCCCGACCCCGACGAGGTCATCATCGAGGAGCGCTGGCCGACCGGGGAATGGTTCCGTACCGCGGCGGTCTGGAACATCGACAAGGGCAAGATTTTCTACTTCCGACCCGGACACGAGACCTACAAAGTCTTCCACGAGAAGACCATGCTGAAGGTGATCGAAAACGCGACACGCTGGCTTGGTGGACTGAAGAAATAGCGCGGCGGGAAAAACGCTCAGAATAATTCCCCAGGACGGGAACATGGCGGCAGGATCAGGATGAGCGCATCAGCTGACATCATCATCATCGGCGGAGGCGCGGCAGGCTGCGGCGCGGCGCTGCAGCTTTCCCTTCGCGGTAAGAAAGTCCTGGTCCTCGAACGGTCCATGCTGGGCTCCGGCTCGACCGGGCGCGCCGCGGGCCTTGGAGCCCAACTGCGAGAAAGCCCGGACGAGACCAGCCTCCTGATGCGCGGTATCGAAGTCGTCAAGGACATTGAGAAACAGGTAAAAAAAGACATCTTCACAAAGACCGGCTCGCTGCACGTCGCCTCCGATCCGGAGAGAGCTCAAGAGCTTCGGAACTTCGTCAGGATGGGAAAAGCGATCGGCTTCGAGATCGACCTGGTCGATGGCGATTTCGCCC
>CAJWMA010000348.1 GCA_913042995.1 uncultured bacterium
CTGAAGAGCCCGCCGCCGAGGAGTCCGAGGCTGAAGCTCCCGCGGAAGAGGTTGCTGAGCCGGAGGGCGAAGAGTAATCGATCCGGCGGATTGGAAGAGCATTTCTGGCTCCTTGTGGAATCGATCGGTCACAGGGGTATGATAAAGGTTGAGGGGTTGACCTGGACGGAGGGATCATGAATTCCAGCCTCCGATGGAAATGCAGCTGCATGGGCAAAACGGCCTTCCTGGCAATCCTGCTGGGTTTTCCGGGGACGGTGTCGTTGCAACTGGCCTCCAGCCGGACCCTCCAGGCGCAGGAGGAGCTTGAACTGCGTCCCTTGCGGGGACCTGCCGGCGCGAAGAAGGGGTCGGATCAACGGGGCGCGGGAGCGATTGCAGATAAGGTGACCCCCGAGGTCAGCCAGCTCATCAGGAAGGTCCTGGCCGGTCGAGATGCCGAGCAGAAGGCCGCTGAGGCGAAGCTCAGGAAGAGGGGGCTGCGTGTGGTACCTGAACTGAGAAGCTGGATTCGGCAGGTGACCGGGAATGCCGAGAAAATCGAGATCGTCCTGAGGAAGATCCTGAAAGATGTCGCCGGCGACCAGGGAGAAATTGACCTGGTGTCGCGCGAGTCTTCAGCCGGACAGTTCTTTGAACAGAAGCTTGAGGAGGCCCAGCGACATTTCGAGTATGGTCGCCACCAATTGGCCCGCAAGATGGCCGAGGCGATCCTGCAACTGGATCCGGCTTCCCCTCTGAGATTTCTTTGCCGCCGATTGATACGGAAGGCCATGGAGCGCAAGCTCAAGAAGGAACTGGTGACCCGGGTCGATGCGGACGCGCTCGTTTACGAGGTGGGTGAAGCTCCCCAGGTTCTTTTCAGAGTTCTGAACAAGTCAGGCAAAGTCGCTCGGTTCGAGGTGCGCCAGGGAGTGGTTGGCGAGCTTTTCATTGTTTTTGACAAGTGTCTTTTCGATGGAAGTCACATCACCAACAGCGAACGACTTCCCTTGCGTATCAAGAGCCGGCAGCAGACGGTCGTGCTCAAGCCCGAGGCTGGCTGGGAGTGCGAGATTGACTACAAGCTGCCGAAAGACCTGCCGCTGCGCAAGATCGCGTGCCGGGCCCGGTTCAGGGTGACCTTCCGTCCTTCCCGGTGGGAGATCGAGGGGGATCGTGACAGCAATATCCCTCTTACTTCCGAAGAGATGGAGATCTGGATCATTCCTCCCGGGAAAAAACGAAAACTTGAAGATCCCATGAAACGATTGAAGCTGGCCTTGCTCTTGAAGCAGAGCGAAGATCTTTTCATTTCCGGGTGGCTGTGCGTCTGGGCCGGGAAGAAGGATCCTGACTTCAACAACCGCTTTCTCGCTGTTCTGATCGGCAACCTCGGGGATATAGACCGCGGCCTCAAGCCGCTTCTCTATGAGCTCCTTCGGCAGGCCAGCGGGGAACTGTTCAAGTCGGATGCCGAATGGGTCAAGTGGTGGAAAGAGCGGCCTGTGAAGAAGGGCGCCGATTAGGCCCGTCCCGGCTGTCAATCGCTCTCGGCGTCAGTGATCACAACCTGGTTATTCTCTAATCGCAGCCGGCCGCTGAGGCAGAGCCGAAGAGCCTCGGGGTAGGCGATACATTCCTCCTCGAAAACTCTGGAGGCGAGTGTCTCGGGCGTCTCACCAGGCTCAACGGCTATGGAACGCTGAACGACGATCGGCCCCTTGTCATATTCATCGTTGACCAGGTGAACGGTGCAGCCTGAAAATCCGGCTCCAGCCTCGATCACGGCGCGATGGACCTTCATGCCGTAGAAGCCCTTGCCTCCGAAATCAGGCAGGAGGGAAGGGTGAATATTGAGCACCTTGCCGCGATAGCGTTCTGGGACCTCGTAGAAACGTATGAAGCCGGCGAGCAGAACCCAGTCGACCTGCGCGTCTTCGAGCAACTCGTTGATCCTGTCAGAGAGCTCTGGGCCGTGTTCGCGGTGATCGAGAACCTCTGTTCGAATTCCAAATCCGCGCGCGCGCTCGATTCCTCCCGCTCCCTCGTGGCTGGAGATCGCTATGGCGATTTCAGCTTCGAGGGATCCCTCGAGGATGTTGCGGGCGATATTTTCCACTGTACGTCCGCCTCCGGAGAAGAGTACCCCGAGGCGGGGGAGGGGATTGTTCATCTGGAATGCCTGGCGGCCGGGTCGAGCTGCGCTGCTATTTAATGACGTCGTCTAGGTTCGTGATGATGCGTCCGACAAGTCCGTATTCAATGGCCTCCTCGGGGCTCATCCAGTAGTCGCGGTCCGTGTCTTTTTCAACCTGCTTCACCGTACGGCCGCATTCTTCAGCGAACACCTCGTTGGCACGGTGGCGAAGCTTGAGAATTTCCTCTGCGGTGATCTCGATGTCGGAGGAGCGTCCGCGGCTGCCGCCGGAGGGCTGGTGGATCATGATCCTGGCATTTGGAAGGGCCAGCCGCCTCTCCTTCGGTGCGCCAAGGAGGATGATGGTTCCGGCGCTGGCGTTCAATCCGAAGCTGATGTTGTAGACCGGCGCCTTAACGAAACGGATCAGGTCGAAGATCGCGAAACCATCATCGGCCGATCCGCCGGGCGTGTTGATATAGAGCTTGATCGGGTCGTCTGATTGCGAATCAAGCCAGAGCAGCGAGCTCATGACCCGCTGGGTGAGCTTCGGAGAAACCTCCTCGGAGATGATAATCGTTCGCTCTTTCTTGAGGAGGTCCATGGCGACGGCTGGAGCCTTTGGAGCCTTCTGCTCCTTCTCATCTTCTCCCTCCTCCTCATCGCCCAGGTGGATCAGTTTCAGCTCATCTTCTTCAATGTGAATCATGTCTCTTCCCTGTTCTTTTTTATTCCGTGTTTCGTTTTTATGGGGGCTGATGCCATGAAAACCACCAGCAGGTTTTCAATATATCGTCAGAAGACGTCCTTAAAGCAAAGGAAAAGAAGTGGAACTGGGATCTCTTAATGACCTTATTATCGGGACCTCTTTCCGCCTGGGAGCGCCTCAGCTACGATGCCGGCAGCTTCAGCTTTGCCGATACCTGCCAGCAGAAGACGCTTGTTTCGTGATGTCTTGCCGCTGTGGAGACTGACCGACGAGCGCTTGATACCGAGTTTCTTTGCGAGAACACGGCAGAGGGCCTTGTTGGCCTTACCGTCAAGCGCGGGCGCGCAGACGGCGATTTTCAGGGCGTTTGCATGAATTCCGAGAACCTTGTCCCGGGCGGCGCCCGGCGCCGCGCGTATATTGATGAGCACGCCTGAATCCGTTTCTTCCAGGCCGACCTGGCTTGCGGCTCTTTCTCCAGTCATCGCGGTTTTCTCAATCCTGGCTGTAGATCGCGCTTCCGACTCGCACCACGGTAGCTCCTTCTTCGATGGCCATCTCGAAGTCCGAGCTCATTCCCATCGACAGTCCCGCTCCAGGGGGTAATAACCCTGAGGTGATGTGCTGGTCACGAAGCCTTCGCAATTGTGTGAAGCAGGCGCGTGTTTCATCCGGTTCGCTGGAATACGGAGGGATGGTCATGAGGCCGTGCAGTCTCGCGGCCACATTCGGTGAGCTTGATATGTCCGTAAGGAGGCAGGTCAGCTCTTCGGCCGGCAGTCCCATCTTGGATTCTTCTCCGGAGATGTTTACTTCGACGAAGATGTCCGGCTGCCCTGTTTCAAGATCTTCCAATCGTTTCTCGAGCTCTTTGAGGAGCCGAGGTGAGTTAAGGGAGTGTACCGATCGGCAATGCTCCACCGTCAATCGAGCCTTGTTTC
>CAJWMA010000349.1 GCA_913042995.1 uncultured bacterium
AGCCATCAACGACCCCATGTCGAGGCGCCACTTCCTCTGGAAAAACGGTGTGGGCCTCGGCGGACTCGCTCTCACCTGTATGCTCCAGGAGGAGGCGGCCGCCAATGAGAACAGGAGCATCACCCGGGGAATTCACTTCCCTGCCCGCGCCAAGAGGGTCGTCCAGATCTTCTGCATGGGCGGCATGAGCCAGATCGACACCTTCGACCACAAGCCAGCCCTGGAAAAATTCCACGGCAAGAAGCTCCAGGGCCGCGGTGAGCTGAGGGGGTTCTTCGGCCAGGCGGGGCTGATCATGAAGAGTCCCTTCCAGTTCAAGCGCTACGGTAAATCGGGCAGCTGGGTGAGCAGCATCCTCCCCAACCTCGCCACCTGCGTCGATGAATGCTGTTTCCTTCACTCGATGGTCGCCAAGAGCAACAACCACACACCAGCCACCTTCCAGATGAACACCGGCTTTACGCTCAACGGCTTCCCCTGCATGGGCTCCTGGCTGAGCTACGGCCTTGGAACCGAGAACAGCAACCTGCCCTCCTTCGTCACCCTGCCGGACCCCAGGGGTCTCCCGGCTGGCGGGTCGATCAACTGGGCCGCGGGCTTCCTGCCCGCCGCGCACCAGGGGGTCGCCTTCAACACCAGCGGTTCCGAGCTCGTTCGCGACCTGCGAACCCCAGCCGGCGTCTCCGCGGCGACGAGAACGGCGGGGCTCTCGCTCCTGGAAAACATGAACAGGAAGTTCCTTGAAGAAAACCCCGGCAATAGCGAGCTCGCCGCTCGCTTACGCTCCTACGAGCTGGCCGGAGCGATGCAGTTGAGCATTCCCGAGGCCCAGGACTTCTCGAAAGAGAGCGACGAAATCAAGGAGCTCTACGGTATCGGAAACACGGCATCGGAGGGAATCGGACGCAATTGCCTGATCGCCCGCAGGCTCCTCGAACGAGGTGTGCGGTTTGTACAGATCCTCAACGGCGGCGCCTTTGGCTCCCCTCGAATCAACTGGGACGCCCATGAGAGCGTTGTCAAAAACCACACCAAGATGGCCGCCAGCATGGACCAGCCCTTCGCCGGCCTCATCAAGGATCTCAACCAGCGGGGCATGCTCGATGACACCCTCGTGCTGTTGACCACAGAGTTCGGACGCGGCCCGGCCACCCAGGGAGTCAACCGCCCCGGGCGGGACCATCACCCGGATGCCTTCACCTTCTTCATGGCCGGAGCCGGACTGAAGAAGGGCTTCCACTATGGCGAGTCAGACGACATCGGCTTCGCCGTGGCTGACAAGCCCACCACGATCCACGACTTCCACGCGACGGTCCTGCACCTGATGGGGATCGACCACAAGAAGCTCACCTACTACCACAACGGCATCCAGCGCCGGCTGACCGATGTGCATGGCCACGTGATCAAGGGAATCCTCGCCTGAGGGCGGTCAGTCAGAGATTCCTGGTGAACGTGTCACCTTGCTGCCGGACCACGTCTCCCAGGTCCTGATGACATCCTCCCTGCCCTTGAAATCGCGGTAAACCGCCCGCGCCGTAAAGCCGACGTCCTTCCCGATTGCGTAGCTGCGTGCGAAGAAGACAAAATCCCAGGCCGGGTTGCCCTTGCCGCCGCCGGAAGGCGATTGCGCGAAACGCAGCTCGCAGCTCTTCTGGATGTCCTTGAACATCATGATGAAGACCTTGCCGTGGGAGACCCCGTAGTAGAAAGGGTAGAGATATTCGTATTCGGAATGGCCCTCCACCAGGGCTATGTTGAACCCGGGATCCAGTGGCGGATCCCAGCTGCCGCCGGCCGGGCGGTGGCAGGCCCGGTCGCCGTGGCTTTCGGGCAGGTGGGTAATCCACCGGGGCGTGGCCTTGCCCTTGCCGGGGCGGTCCCGCCCGATGAAATGGATGGCCATGTCCTCGGGCGCATGAATATAAGAGGCGAAGAAGACCCCGATATAGCCGTGCTTCTTCCAGGCATCCTCAAGGGGCCGGAAGCTCGCCCGCATCTCGACGGCGTCCTCGCCGGTGAGCTCATAGCTGAGCCGGCCCTGCAGCGGCCAGTTGGCTGTGCGCTCCTGGAAGAGCTCCACCTTCTTTTTTCCGACCCTCCTCAACCTGATCGCGGCAATGCGCGGCTCAAAAATATTCCAGCCGTAGCTGGCGGAATCGCCGCTGAAGATGTGCTCGTAGTTGAGCCCGGCATAGGCCGGAACGAAGAGCGTCCGCTTCGAGGTGCCATGGTAAAGTTCCGCGATACCACTGTAGCCCTTGCGATGATCCTTCCCATAGGCGGCATTGTCGGCAAGGACAGCCCGCAGGCCCGGCGATTCAATCCGGGCCTGGGAAACATCTTCGGCCGGGGCCGCCTGCTGAAGCAGGCAGGCGAGAAAAACGGCACGTACAGACAGAACCGTAACCGGCGCGCGATTCAGCACCCCTGCGGGCTCAGTTCTGCACGGTGGCAGTGAACTGCTTGCGCAGGGATTTGACCAGGACGCCGGAATCTACCTCACCGGAAGCCTTGACCGTGGCGGTCTTGGTCTCAAAATCGACCTTCACATCCTCGACGCCCTTGACCGTCATCAGGTCTTCCTTGATCTTCGGCGGGCACATGACTCCACAGGCCATGCCCTCAACCTGCAGCTTGATCAGGGTCGCGTCGCCGCCTGCTGAGACGCTGACACCGGCCTCTTCAGAACTGCAGGCGCTGAGAAACAAAACGGCGACAAGACTCAATATTGTGAAAGCTCTCATGTTCATCTCCTTGGTGGATGGGTGTTCCCGATAACGCCCTCATTGTGGCTTGCGAGGCCTCTTCAGGCGAGGATTTCTTTCCCCCCTCTCAATCGTCGAGGGCGAAGCCATAAAGCCCGGCGAGTTTCCTGATAAAGGCCTTGTGGCGCTCGGGAGCGGCATCGAGCCAGGTTCGCAGATATTGCCGGAAGGTCTGGCCCTTGCGCGGCCTGGAGCCATTGAGCCAGCGCACGGCCTCCCAGCGTCCTGGTTTCTCCTCAAAGTAACGCAGCAGCACGACGGCCATGGCTCCGTTCACCTCGCGGGCGCAGCAGTTTTTTTCAAGCTCCCCGCTGCGCTTGCGGTAGAAGCTTCCGAGCCCATCGCGGTTGATCTCGGAAACCAGCGCCCGCCCCACGACGATGTTGTCCACGTACTGCCTCAGGCTGTCACGGTAATCAGCCCAATGGGGATAGGGCGGCTTCTTCTTCCAGCTCCTGGCCATCGCGCGCATGACGAAAAGCGAAGATGTCTCGGCCAGGGTTTCCTCGAACCACAGGTTCCGAGGATCCCGCTCGGCGCTGCCGCAGAGCAGGTGAAGGAACTCGTGCGAAAACTGGTAGGCGTACTGGCTCCAATAGGTCTTTCCGGTATCGAGCAGGATCTCGAGCTCCCCGCGGGAGTTTTTAACGAAGCTGAAGAAAGGTCCCTTGTGACCGCGCTTCACCACGAAGGAATCGAGCTTGTAGGGCTTGAGATGACGCCAGAGCTCGCCGGCGGCGGAATCGCAAACCGCCTTGATATCTCTCTCGCTGGCCTCGAAGCCGGCCGCCTCGACCCGGTAGGCCGGAAGCCGCCGCTCGGCGGAAGAATCCTTCTTCTGCGCCGCCGCTGGAGCGGCAAATACCATGAAGAGTACGAGCAGGGGTTTCTTGGAAATCACGACTCATTTCCTGTCTGGATGATGGTTAAAGAAGAAACGCCGGAACTCTCCATCAGTCCGCGGGCGCCTGGATCTTGAAGAGATGATAAGT
>CAJWMA010000350.1 GCA_913042995.1 uncultured bacterium
TCGCGCCAGATGGTTCTCTATTGCGTCGAGCGCCGTAAGGCCTGGAGGCTCCTGCAGAGCAAGGCCGGCATTGTCAACCTTGACTACCAGGCGCAGCGCGCCCTCCTCAAGAAGGTCGACGACGGAGAGATCTCCCAGGAAGAGTTCTTCGACAACGCCCAGCAGTTCTTCGAGGAAGAGCTCGAGGTGCTCAAGGCAGCGGCCAAGGCGGAAAAGGCTGTCCTCAAGGCGGCGGAGAAGGCTGCAGCAGAGGCGGCGGCGGAAGCCGCAGAGAAACCTGCGGATGAATAGACCGGAGCCTCCCTGTCCGGTCCGGGGCCGGGAGAAAACCGCAAACGCTGCTTGCCTCCAGGCGGGCCCTGCGACGATGCTGTAAGCGACACGGGTCTTTTAATTTTATTTAAGAGCAATGAAAATGCGCACCAGCAGCTTTCTGTTTGTCCTGTTTACGATAGCGTCGCCGTTCCAGGGCGCGGAGCATCCGAACATTCTCTGGATCACCAGCGAAGATCACGGACCCGAGATGGGTTGTTACGGCGACAAGCTCGCCGCCACGGCGAACGTGGATGCCCTGGCAGAAAAGGGGATGCTCTTCAAGCTGGCCTGGTCCTGCGCTCCGGTCTGCGCTCCCGCCCGCACAACGATCATCACCGGCATGTATCCGCCATCGGTGGGAGGCCAGCACATGAGGAGCATGGTCAGATTGCCCGACCACGTGCGCTTCTACCCGACCTTTCTGCGCGAGCAGGGCTATTACTGCACCAACAATTCGAAAACGGATTACAACGTCAGCAGCGCAGGCGCAACAGGCTGGAATGAATCTTCCCGGAAGGCTCACTACAAGAGCCGCAAGAAAGGCCAGCCGTTCTTCGCCATCTTCAACTCCACGGTGAGCCACGAGAGCCGGGTTCGAGCCGGCGGCCACAGGCCGGTTCTCGACCCGGCGAAGGTCAGGATCCCGGCCTACCATCCGGACAATGCGGAATCGCGCAAGGACTGGGCCCAGTACTACGATGTGGTGTCCCGCGCCGATGAGATTGCCGGGCGTCACCTGGCCGACCTTGACAAGGCCGAGCTTGCCGATGACACGATTGTTTTCTACTACGGAGATCATGGCTCGGGCATGTCGCGCGGCAAGCGCTGGACCTACAACTCCGGCCTTGCTGTTCCGATGGTCGTGTTTTTTCCACCCAAATGGAAACACCTGGCGCCGAAGGAATACGAGGCGGGGGGCAAGAGTGACCGCCTGGTGAATTTCGTCGATCTCGCGCCGACCCTCCTGAGCCTGGCCGGGGTCAAGCCGCCGGCCTGGATGCAGGGTCATGCCTTTGCCGGTAAGCACCAGCAGGAGCAGCCGAAGTATATGTTCGGTTTCAGGGGCCGTATGGATGAACGTTATGACTTTATCCGCACGGCTACCGACGGCCGCTATCACTACATTCGCAACTACAACCCGCATTTCATCTACGGCCAGTACGTGTCGTATAACTTTGTGACAAAGTCGACGGCGGCCTGGAAGAGAGACTTCGATGCGGGCAAGCTGAACAAGGCGCAATCCCACTTCTGGAAGCTCAAGCCGACCGAAGAGCTCTACGATCTCTCGGCGGACCCCGACGAGGTGAACAACCTGGCGGAGTCCCCCGCCCACCAGGACAGGCTCAGGGAGCTGCGCAAGGCCCAGCAGGACTGGTGCCGGCGGATCCGCGACCTTGGCTTCCTTCCCGAGGGAGAGATCCACAGTCGCAGCAAAGGCTCTACCCCACGCGAGATGGGCAAAGATGACAGCAAGTATCCCTACGACAGGATCTTCGCCGCGGCGGACCTTGCCACGATGCGCGGCGCTGACCAGCTTCCCGCGGTGAAGAAGCTGCTGAAGGATTCCGACAGCGCCGTTCGTTACTGGGGGGCGGTTGGCATACTCAACCGCGGCGCGGCCGCGATCAAGGCGTCTGAAAAGGAGCTTCTCGCCGCCCTGCAGGATGATTCTTCGTATGTGCGCATCGCGGCGGGATATGCCTTCGGAAAGTACGGAAGCCAGGCGCAGCAAAGAAAGGGGATCGATGCCCTGGTGGGGGTCGCGCCCTGGAAGAACAACTCCGATGTCTTTGTTTCGATGGCGGCTCTCAACGCGATCGACAAGCTCGACCAGAAGGCCGGCTACGCGCTCGAGGCCATCCGGCGTTTTCCCACCAGCGGCGGGGCTTCCCCCGATGGCAGGTACAACAAATATGTCGCCCGGATTCTCGGCAAGACCGTCCATGACCTCGGTAGCGGCGCGCCCTCCCCTGAGAAGAAAAAGAAGCGGAAAAAGAAATAAGCCCATGGCGGCGAAAGGCAGGTAAAGAAGTGCCAACAACCGAGTCACGGGCCGCCAGGGTGTTGATCCCGGGCCTTTTACTTCTGGTGGGCGGATGGCTCGATGGCGCGGAGCCGAACAAGCCGGCGCCGCTGATTCACAAGGAGCCGTTTACGGTGGCTGGGCGCCCGGCCTTCGTGATTCGCCCCCCGGAGAAAAAAATAGAGCCGGTTCCCTGGGTTCTTTACGCTCCCACCCTGGGGAATAACCTGCCCGGCGGCTCTGAGGCGTGGATGTTCAAACGCTTTCTGGGCGCGGGGATCGCCATCGCCGGCGTCAACGTTGGCGAGTCTTATGGAAGTCCCGCCGGTCGGAAGACCTATACCGCGCTCTATGAGAAGCTGGTGAAGGATGAGGGCTTCGACACGAAGGTGTCCCTGCTGGCCCGCAGCCGGGGCGGCCTGATGCTCTATTGCTGGGCGGCTGAAAACCCTGAAAAGATTCGCTGTATCACGGGGATCTACCCGGTGTGTAACCTGGCCAGCTACCCGGGGCTGGGGCGGGCCTGCGGGGCTTATGGAATGACGCAGGGGCAGCTGGCTGAAGCGCTTGTACAACACAACCCGGTCGACCGCCTCGCCCCACTGGCCGCAGCGGGCGTTCCGATCTTTCATATTCATGGCGACAAAGACAACGTGGTTCCCCTGCAGGCCAACTCCGGCCTGGTGGCGGAGCGCTACAAGGCTGCCGGGGGACTGATGGAGCTCGAGGTCGCCTCCGGGCAGGGGCACAATATGTGGCGCGGCTTCTTTGAGTCGCAGCGGCTGGTGAATTTCCTGATCTCCTATGCCGCGGATGTTCCTTACGGCTATGTCGGCTCCTGGCGCGGCCATCATGTCGGCAGCAAAAAAATCGGCAACGGCTCGATTGTTATGGTTGCTCCCTCCTGGGGGCTCACGGCTGCGCATGTGGCGAGCGTCAAGGCCCGCGCGCCAAAGACGCGTAACGTCAAGGTCGCCTTTGGCCGCAAGGTGGAGGTCCAGGTGGAGGAGGCGTTCATCGCTCCAAAGGGGGACCTTGCCCTGGTCCGCTTCAAGAGGGCCCTCAAGGGAATCCGGCCGGTGGGCGTGCTTTCGCAGGCGCTCGAGGAGAAGCACGGGCCGATCACCTTTACCATGGCGGGCCACCAGGGAGGAAGACATCATCATCCCGGGCGCCGGGGTATCGGGCGGGGACTTAAATTCCGTCATTATCCCGGCAAGGACGGGACGCCGGGCAAGGGCGGTGACAGCGGCGGGGCCTATGTCATCGACCACCCCGGCAACGACAGGGATGTCCTTTTCGGCATCGTCAGCGGCGGGGTCCGAATCGGAGGCAAGAGTTATGGGCGGGGAATCCAGCCGGCCGCGGTCCGCGGCTGGATCGACCGGACGATGGCGAAGAGCGGAGAAAAAGTCCG
>CAJWMA010000351.1 GCA_913042995.1 uncultured bacterium
TCATGCCGATCCTGGCGATCGTCTACTTCATCGCCAGCCTGGCTGAATGTAAGCGGGCTCCCTTCGATCTGCCGGAGGCGGAATCGGAGCTCGTCAGCGGTTTCCATACCGAGTACACCGGCATGCGCTTCGCGCTCTTCTTCCTCGCTGAGTACGCGGCCATGTACCTGGTCGCGGCTGTAGCCGTGGTGATCTTCCTGGGCGGCTGGTGGTCGGGAATCTATCCTCTCGACGCTGTCGGCATGGGCGACGAAGATGGGTTCCTCGTCAAGACAGCCGGCGTGCTCATCAAGGTCGGCGTCTTCCTCAGCAAGGCCTTCGCCCTGGTATTTGTCCAGATGTGGATTCGCTGGACACTTCCTCGTATTCGTCTTGATCAGATGATGTATGTCTGCTGGAAGGTGCTGCTGCCCATCTCGCTGGTCTGCTTTGTCGGCTCCTGCCTCTGGGAGCTGGCCTCAGGTGGCGCTTCGGTCTTCGGCTTTGGAATAGTGGTTGAATAACAAGATGATTCCCTGCGCTTACTTCATGAATATCTTCAAGGTGGCCCGGTCGATCTGGATCGGCATGGGCATCACCCTGAAATATTTCCTGAATCACAAGAAGACGCTTTGCACGATCCAGTATCCGAAGGAGAAGGACCTCATTCCAGCTCGCCACCGGGGGATTCACTACCTCGAGACCGAGAAGTGCGTCATGTGCTGGAAATGTTCGGACATCTGCCCGGTAGACTGCATCTACATCGAGGGCGTACGCGGGGCCGATGGCCCTCTCCAGGGCGGCTACCGGGGGCAGAAGGCTACGCTTTCAAAATTCACGGTCGACTATACCGTCTGTATCTTCTGCGGTCTCTGCGAGGAGCCCTGCCCGCCCAAGTGCATCTGGCTGGGCCCCGAGTTCGATTATCATTCGACCGATCGAACCATGATGGAGAAGAACCTGCTGACCGACGAGGTCTACACCGAGGGTGACGAGGTCTTCGTCGAGTGGGCACGCGGCGAGAACAATCGCCTGCAGGAGGAGAAGAAGAAACAGAAAGAAGCTGAGAAGGCCGCCAAGGAAGCTGAAAAAGCCGCGGCGGCCGCCGCGGAAACCGAAGAAGAAGGTTCGGATGCGGAAGGAGAATCGGCAGAATGATTCATTCCCATACCCGGACTGAAAAGAAACACGTAAGGTTTCAATCGAGTTCATGATCTTTCACGACCTGCTGGCTTTAAGTTCGGCGCTCCTCCTCCTCTACCTGGGGACGAGGCTGGTGCGCGCTGCCCGTGAAGGGGGCCCCGAAGCGGCGCTCGAGCTGTTCACGCATGCCATGCGCCAGGGACTCTGGCTGGCGATCATCCCCGCCCTCTGTGAACTCTATATCTATCTTGGCCTCGAATCGCCCATAGGCCTCGAGTCGGGTCCTCTGAGGATGATGCTGATCTCAGCCTTCGTCATGCTTCCGGTCGTCCTGATCATGAGGACGGCCTCCTGGGTCGCCTTCGAGACCATTCTCGGCGCGGCGGCGGTGGTGGGAGTGCTGCGTGAGTTCATGGCGAGTGATGGCTTCGGGCTCAGCCTCTCCGATTCGAGATACCTGGCGCTCGTGGTTTTCGCGACCATCGCGGCTTCGACCCTGGTTGTCAGGGGGGCGATCACGGGCTGGGGACGAACGGGCCTCGGCGTGCTGGCCGGTCTCGCGACGGTTGGCGGAGCCGTATCGTTCTTCAGCGTCACCGATTTTGAGGCCGCGTGTTTCTACATAACGGCCGCGATTGCCGTTGGCTCCGGGGTGTTGATCCTCGTCAGCGACAAGATTGTCCACATGGCCTTCTGGCTGCTGGCCAGCCTGGCTGGCTTCGCGACTTTCTATCTGCTGCTGGGAGCCGACTTCCTCGGCTTCACCCAGGTGCTTGTCTATATCGGTGGAATCCTCATTCTCTTCCTCTTTGGCGTCATGTTGACCCAGAGAGTGGATGTGCCGCTGAAGGCCGCGGCCTCCCTGCGAGTTCTCGTCCCCGGAATTGTTATCGGGGTTCTCACCACGGGGCTCCTGGTCTTTCTTGCCGGGGGCAACAACTGGAGTGAGAAGGCCGCGAAGGATATCGCGCAGATCAGTCCGAACGCGGTCAAGGCTGCTGAGCCTACGGCCTTCGGCCTGGGAGAGGCCTTCATGAGCACCTATATCCTCCCCTTCGAGGTGGTCTCAGTCCTTCTCCTGGTCGCCATGGTTGGGGCGACCTATATCGCCCGCGGCAAGTCCGAGGGAGATTCGGCGGGCGGCGCTGATGGCGAAGGGGGTGCGGCATGATCGGCAGCTTCGGAACCAGCTTCAGTTCCATCGGCGGCCTCCTGGCCCAGGCCTCAACTCCCGCGGCCGAGGCCGCGTCTTCAGGTGTCGGGCTCCAGCATTACCTCGTGGTCAGCGCCCTCGTCTTCGGGCTGGGCCTGCTGATCATCATCACCCGGCGCAGCACCATTGCCGTGCTCATGGGGATCGAATTACTTCTGAACTCAGCGGGTCTCAACTTCGTCGCCTTCGCCAAGTATTCCGCCGGAGCGGACCCGCTTGATGGACAGGTTGTGACGCTTTTCGTTATCGTGATCGCGGCGGCTGAGGCCGCCCTGGCCCTGGCCATCGCCCTGAATATTTTTAACTCTATCAACAGTGTCGAGCTGGATGACGCGCGTTCGCTGAAAGGCTGAACGCGTTCTAACCTGGCTGAAGTAACCGTATGTTTAGCACTATCCTCGATCCTCAAGACCTGACCAAGGCCGCCCTGGCGATCCTGCTGTGTCCGTTGGCGGGTTTCGTGGTGCAGGTCTTCTTCGGCAAGCGCCTGCCGCGCCAGGGCGACTGGCTGCCGACGGGCTGCATGTTCATCTCCCTGTCGATCGCGACCTGGATGATGACCGTCCTGCTCTCGAGCCCCAATGGGATCGAGCCCCAGACCTGGCTGGTAGCTGAGGGGTGGCTCTCCTCCGGGGCCGGAGGAGCCGACAAGGGACTGTCGATCGATTTCGGAATCCTGGTCGACAACCTGACGATCGTCATGCTCTTCGTGGTGACCCTGGTGAGCTTTCTCGTTCATCTCTATTCCTGCGGCTATATGCACGGCGAGGAGCGCTACAATCGTTTCTTCGCCTTCCTCGGTCTCTTCAGCTTTTCCATGCTGGGGCTCTGTATCTCCTCGAACCTGCTCTTCCTGTTCATGTTCTGGGAGCTTGTCGGGCTCTGTTCCTACTTCCTGATCGGCTTCTACTTCGAGAAGAAATCAGCCCAGAACGCGGCCATCAAGGCCTTCATGACCACCCGCCTGGGTGATGTCGGCTTCCTGGTCGGAATCATGATCATCGCGGCTTTCGCCGGCACCCTGGACTTCGCCGGGATATTCGAAAGCCTGCAAAATGGCACCTGGGATGGCGATGCAAAGTGGTGGCTTACAGCCGCCGGTCTTGGCCTCTTCCTCGGCGCGCTCGGCAAGTCGGCGCAATTCCCGCTGCATATCTGGCTGCCGGATGCCATGGAAGGTCCGACGCCGGTGTCGGCCCTGATCCACGCCGCGACCATGGTTGTCGCCGGCGTCTACCTGGTTGCCCGCATGTTCCCCTTCCTGGCCGGGCCGGGATACTTCACCGGAGATTTCTTTTCAGGTGATGTCCTGTTCTACATCGCGCTGGTGGGGAGCTTCACGGCCTTCTTCGCGGCGACGATCGCCTTCGTACAGACCGACATCAAGAAGGT
>CAJWMA010000352.1 GCA_913042995.1 uncultured bacterium
ACGAAAAAAGAGACCTTCCTTCTTTTCCGGTTGCCCCTCTCGCCGCCGCGGGAAGTGCAGAAAATTCCGCTCTCTTCCCTCACGAGAATTCTCCCTGCCAGCGACAAGATCGTCTTCCTCTCGAGCATCGAACCCGACAAGGTCAAGGAGACAGCCGTCCTGGGCAGGGGCTTCCCCTATCGCAAAGACCTCAGCGTAAGTGGAGCCCCCCTCCGCCTGAAGGGAAGAACCTACCGAAGGGGTCTCGGTGTGCATTCTCGCACTGTCCTTGAATACGCGCTCAATGGCGGCTACACGACCTTCGCCGCCATCATAGGACTAGATGATTCCTCCCGCGGAAAGGGTTCCGTCACATTTGTAGTGTCAGCCGATGGAAAAGAACTTCTGCGTGAAAACTTCGATTCCAGCAGGGCTCCCCTGCCGATATCATTTCCTGTCTCCGGAGCCAGGAAGCTGACCCTGCTGGTGGATTACGGATCCGACCAGCTCGATCTCGGAGATCACGCCGACTGGGTCAACGCAAGGCTGACAAAATGACAACCAGCAGTCATAATCTGAAATCATGAAAGCTACAATCTATACACTGTTGTTCCTGGCGGTCACCGTTTCAGCCCCGGCCCAGGATCCGGCCGACGCTGACAAGAAGGCGGCTCGCTCGATTCGTTGGAGAGAGAGCTATGCCAAGGCCCTGGAGGAGTCCAGGAGCACCACGAGGCCCCTGCTCATAGATTTTGAGGCCGACTGGTGCGGATGGTGCAAGAAGCTTGACCGGGAGACCTTCGGCAACGGCCAGGTCATCCAGCTCGTAGAGAAGCTCTTTGTTCCCGTCCGGATCGACACAGACCACGAGCCTGAGCTCGCGGCAAAGTTCGCGGTCAAGGGCCTCCCGACGATCCTGCTCCTCAACCCGAATGAGAAGGAGCTTCAACGCCTGAGCGGATTCCGTCCCGCCGACAAGTTCCTGGGTGAATTGCGCCAGACCATCAAGACTGTGAGCTCCCTGGAGGAACTCGAGAAGGCCGTGAAAAAGAACCCGGCCGACCTTGGCGCGATCCGAGCCTGGGCAAGAGCCGTCTTTGCCTCCGGGAATGAGGCCCGGGCCGAGGCCATCCTTGCGGAGGCTCTTCAGAAGAACCCGGGCGACGCATCCATCCTCCTCGACATTGCCGACATCAAGAAGGCTGGCGGCCATCCGGCCGCCGCGCGCAAGCTCTATGACCAGGTCCTGGCCCTGGGAGCCGAAAAAGCCGGCGACAGCTTCCGCAAAGCCCACCTGCCCCTGGCTAAAATACTGCTGGGGAAAAAAGACTACCGGGGAGCCATCCAAACCCTGACAGCGTATACCGGACAGGAGAAAAAAGACCCCGGTATGGCCGAGGCCTTCTTCCTGAGGAGCTATGCCTATTCGGTACTCGACCGCGATGGCGAAGCGCTTGCCGATCTGCGCAAGGTTCTCGCCCTGGATCCCGATGGCGACTACGGCGCCCGGGCCGCTTATATCATCGATCTTGTTGACCAGAAAAAAGACTGACAAACGGACCTTCTCATGCTGATTCCACCCGAAAAAGATCCCTTCCCTACCGCTCGACACGATGCCGAGGCATCCAAATCCTCTCAGGACATTCCGCAGACACGGTCCCATGCCTACCGACTCTCCTTCCTGGATGAAGACTTCATGCTGCGTGAAGAGCTGCGGCCCGTCAGGCTACAGCTGGAATTGCTGAAACCAGAGCTCATCCAGCAGGAACAAAATATCCGCTCAACCGTGGTGATCTTCGGCAGCGCCAGGATTCCCGACCGGGAAACTGGAGATATGAAGGCCGCCGAGGCGGAGGCCGCCCTCGCGGAGAATCCGGAAGACGAGAAACTCCAGAAACAGGCGGAAATTGCCCGCAATATCGCAGCCAAGGCCGTTTACTACGAGCAGGCGCGAGAGCTTGCGCAGGTCGTATCGCAGCACAGCCAGGAAGACAGCCACCTGGACCTGGTTGTCATCACCGGAGGCGGCCCGGGCATCATGGAGGCCGGCAACCTGGGAGCGCACGACGTCTCAGCCAAGAGCATAGGACTCAATATCGTCCTGCCCCATGAACAGGCGCCTAATTCCTACATTTCCCCCGATCTCTGCTTCCAGTTCCACTATTTCGCCATCCGCAAGATGCACTTCCTGATGCGCGCGGTAGCCCTGGTCGCCTTTCCCGGCGGCTTTGGCACCATGGATGAACTCTTCGAAGCCCTGACCCTGGTGCAGACCGGAAAAATCCAACCCTTACCAATCATCCTCTTCGGCGAGAAATACTGGCGAAGCATCGTGAATTTCGAACAGCTGGTGACCGAGGGAATGATCTCACCGGAAGATCTCGAGCTGTTCATATTTGTCGAGACCGTCGAGGAGGCATGGCAGAAAATCGCCGAGTCAGAGGATCTCTGATGACGGAGATCCGCTCCGTCCTCTTTGACTTTGATGGACTCCTGGCAAATACAGAGCCCCTCCACTTCGAAACCTTCCTCAAGGTACTGGCCGAGAACGATGTCCGCCTGCCGCCAGGAACCGAACAATCCGATTTTACAGGAATCCACGACAGGGCTTCCTTCAGGAAAGCCTTCCGCAAGGTCGGACGCTCCATAGAACCTGGCATGGTCGAAGAGCTTGTCGACCGAAAATCGACGCTCTATCTCGAAGATGCGGGAAAGATCGAGCTCTTCGAAGGTGTGCGAGAGCTTCTTGATTCCATTCCAGCCGGCCTCCCCTATACGATCGCCAGCGGCGGAAGAAGAATGGACATACTCGCCGTGCTCCGGAGGCATGGACTGGCTGAGAGATTTCCCGCCTTTGTCTGTGGCGATGACGTCGATAAGAGCAAACCGGATCCGGAGTGCTTCCTCAAGGGACTCGAGCTCCTGCGGGAAGACGGAGCCGGCGGCCTGGACCCCGGGAGCTGCCTTACCTTCGAAGACAGCTTCCGCGGCATCGAAGCCGCCAAGAGCGCCGGCATGCAATGCGTTGCCGTGACCCACTCCTATGCCGCGGCCGAGCTCTCCAAGGCCGACAGGGTGCTCGATTCTCTGCTCGAGTGGAGCTGGGACTGAAGCTTCCCTCTTGCCCCTTTCGCCTGAGAAGAATATGCTCCTCTTTAGCCGGGAAGAGCTCCTGGACTATCACCCTTCAAACCTGGAACCTGCCCCATGAAAACCTACTGCATCCTGGTCCTTGTCCTCGCGTCGGCTCTCGCCGGCTGCGCGCCGAGCTCCGCTCCCGCGCCGGCCCCGGATTCCGCAATCACTGAGATCGATGCGTTCATCGCCCAACAGAAGATCGACAAGACCCAGCCCGGGTGGAAGACAAGCCTGGCCCAGCCGCCCAAGGTCACTTTCGATCCGAAGCGTAAATACTACTGGATCCTCCAGACGGGGAAGGGGCGGCTGAAGGTCGAGTTGATGCCGGCCAACGCGCCGATGCACGTCTCCAGCACGATCTACCTCGCCAGGCTGGGCTTCTACGATGGCCTGAAATTCCACCGGATCATACCTGGCTTCATGGCACAGGGTGGCTGTCCAAACGGCACAGGGAAGGGGACTCCCGGCTATCAGTACTCTGGAGAATTCATCGACAAAGCGCTCAAACACTCTCGCCCCGGACTCCTGAGCATGGCAAACGCGGGCCCGGGAACCGATGGCAGCCAGTTCTTTCTGACCTTTGTCCCCACGCCCTGGCTCGACGGCC
>CAJWMA010000353.1 GCA_913042995.1 uncultured bacterium
ATCTTCTACACGCTCGACGGTTCAGATCCCGATGAGACGGCGGGGATCGAGGCGACAGGTCCTGTAGCCATCACCGAAACAACGGCACTCCGCGCCGCGGCCTTCCATGAGCTGGGGATAGCGAGCCCTGTTGCCACAAGGACTTTTCTCCTGGTCGACCGGGTCCTAGAGCAAGGCGCTCCGGCCAACTGGCCTGCAAACTGGGGTGGCCTGGCGGCGGACTACGAGATGGACCCGGAGCTTGCGGCTGATCCCGAATTCCGGGCGAATGCACGTGCCGGGCTCCTGTCTCTGCCTTCCTTGTCGCTCGTCATGCCGCAGGACTCGCTCTTTGGCCCGCGCGGAATCTATGACCATTCGACAAATTCAGGCATCTCGTGGGAAAGGGCCTGCTCGGCGGAATGGTTTTCTGATGGTGGTTCTTTCCAGGTCGATGCAGGGATCCGGATCATGGGGAACCGCAGCCGCGGCCCCTCGAGCTCTCCCAAGCACGGTTTTCGCCTGATATTCCGAGGATGTTACGGAGCATCGAAGCTGGATTTCCCGCTGTTTCCCGGCGAGGTCGACAACTTCGACACCCTGGCCATTCGTCCCAACGCGTTTGATTCCTGGGTCTCGGATAATTCGGGCCAGCGAAGAGGCGGAACCTATCTTCGCGATGACTGGGTGCGGTCGGCCGAAGCGGCCACCGGCAACCTCTCGGCGCGCAGCCACCTCATCCATCTCTATCTCAACGGGCTCTACTGGGGAGTCTACAGCCTTATTGAACGCCCGGATGCTTCCTTCGGAGCCGAGCACATGGGAGGGAGCAAGTCGGAGTACGATTCGATCAAGACGCACGAGGAAGTCGTCGACGGCAACCGCGCCGCCTATGACACGCTCGACTCCATGCGCGCAGCCGGTCTTTCAGGCGAGCGAGCCTACCTCGCGGTGCAGGACTACCTCGACGTCAGCAACCTGGCCAACTACATGATCGTGAATATGCTGGCGCCTTCGACCGACTGGCCCGGGAATTACTACATGGTTCGAAGGAGGGGCCCGCGGACGAATGGCTTTCGCCTGTTTTCCTGGGATTCAGAGTACGCCTTCCTCGGGGGAGTGAGGAACAATCGCACGCTTCCGCATCGCCGCGATCCCGACTCGCCGACCAAGTTCTATCATGCGCTGCGGGCGAACGAGGAATTCCGCTCGCTCTTTGCTGACCGGCTTCAGGAGCTTCTCACTGGCGATGGCATTCTCTCACCAGGGGGTGTCGCGGCGCGCTGGGAGGAGCTGGCTGATCATATTGAACCTGCCTTGTACGCTGAATCGATGCGCTGGGGCGACTACCGCCGCTCGACTCCCTACCGGCCGGATGTGGAGTGGGCCGCCGAACGCGAGTACCTGCTGAACGATCATTTTCCCCAACGCAGCGAGATCCTGCTGGGGCAGTTTCGTGCGCAGGGTATGTATCCTGACGTCGCGGCACCGACCTATTCACGTTATGGCGGCCTGGTGGGGCCGGGCTACGTTCTCACTCTTGATGCCCCGGCCGGCGCAATTTATTACAGTCTGGATGGGACCGACCCGCGGCTGGTCGGTGGGGGGATCCATCCCGATGTGCATCTCCATGAAGGAGACTCGATTGCCATCGTCGAGGATACCGAGGTGCTCGCCCGTTCACGCCGGGCGGGTGAATGGAGCGCGCTGGAGCGGGCTGTATTCGTCACCGATGAACCGACACCCCTGCGCCTGACGGAGATCATGTACCACCCTCCGGAGCCGCAGCAGATGGCAGAGGGAATCGAGGCTGACGATTTCGAGTTTATCGAGGTGCTCAATACTTCCGCCAACAGCGTTTCCCTGGCGGGCCAGGTGATTGACTCGGGCGTCGGGTTCACGTTTCGCGATGGACTGAAGAGTGTTCTCGGTCCGGGCGAGGCCGGAGTGCTGGTCAGTCACCTCGACAGTTTCCTCGAGCGGTATCCCGATGCCGGCGAATCAGTGCTCGGCGAGTACCAACGCCAATTGGGCAACGGGGGCGACCGCCTCGAATGGCGAGATGCCGTTGGCCGTGTCTTGTTGGCCGTCACCTTCGAAGACACCTGGTACCCCCGGACCGATGGCGAGGGTTATTCGCTGACGATCCGCAGCCTTGAGGCCCCGACGGATTCTATCAATACCGCTGAGGCCTGGATCCCTGGTTCCGTTTTTCTTGGGACTCCCGGAACGGTCGAGAACATCGGTTCGGGCAATTTCCGGCTCCCGGGAGATTCCAATGAAGACGGGCTGCTCGATCTCTCTGACGCCATCCGCCTGCTCGGAATCCTGTTCCTTCTTGGCGATGGGGAGCTGCCCTGTGGCGCGGATGAAATTAGCGACCCGGGAGTTCGGGAACTGCTCGATGTAAACGGAGACCTTGGTGTCGACCTCACCGACGCGATATCCCTGCTCCTGTACCTGTTCCAGGGCGGTGTTCCGCCGGCGCTGGGCTCTACCTGCCGCTCGATGCCGCCCTGCGAGGGCATCTGCCCGGGGGGGTAGCTCCCCGAGCCTTTTCATTGCCGTGTCGCCTCCACAGGATAAAATGGAATGCAGCTTCGATAGCGGCGAGGGCACCGGGTTTGCTTTCGCCTAACCTGTCGCATTCGCATGGGCATGGTAACGTCCACGCAGGCTCGATTTCGGTCCAGGCAGACAGAATGAAATTCACCAAGCAGATCACACTCCTGGCGTTTCTTTTTTCAGGGAGCCTGGTTTCGGCCCAGGAACCGGTCCTGAACGAGTTCCTGGCCAGCAACGAATCGGGGATTCGCGACGAAGACGGAGAACTCCAGGATTGGATCGAAATTCATAATCCTCACGACCGGGAGCTGAATCTCGACGGCTGGTACCTGAGCGATCGCTCCGACGATCTTGCGCGATGGCGCTTTCCGGCAGTGGCGATAGCTCCCGGCGGTTATCTCGTCGTCTTCGCCTCCGGCAAGGCGCGCAATGATCCCGACTCAGAGCTTCACGCGAACTTCAGCCTCGAAAACGCCGGAGAGTACCTGGCACTCGTCCGCCCGGACGGGAGAGTCGCGCAGGAGTTCAGGCCCTTGTTTCCGCCGCAGAGGGATAACATTTCCTACGGGCTCTCCGCCGAAATAGTTAACCTCATCGAGCCGGGCGCCGCGGCGGATTTCCATGTTCCCGATTCCGGCGTGCTGGGGACGAATTGGGCCGCGGTGGATTTTTCCCCAGGGGCGGATTGGCAGCCAGGCCGGATGGGTTTTGGCTATTACGCGGAGGGCCAGGAGATCGGCGTGCCGCCTCCGTTTACGCACTTGCCGTTTGATGGTGATGTTCTCGATGCGGTCGGGCCCAACGACGGAGCCCACATCGGCGGCGCGCCGACTTTCGTCGAAGGCTTCGACGGGGTGGCGGGCGGCGCGATCCATTTCAGCGGGCGCGACTACGTGAACCTGGGAACGCAACAAATTCTGCCGGTTTACAATCGTCCTTCCTATACGATCGCGATGTGGGTACGCGGCCTGCCGCAAAACGACCGCCGCATCTACTCCGAGGGGTCCTCTACAAACAATCGACCGCTGCTGACCCTCGGTACGGCAAATACCGGAGCTAACGGCAAGCTGGATGTCTTCATTCGCACCACCGGAGGCACCCCGGTATCGCATCGCCTGAGCAACGCGACGGTCTTCGACAATGAGTGG
>CAJWMA010000354.1 GCA_913042995.1 uncultured bacterium
TACTTTGCACCATCCTCACCAGTCGGTGTAGAAATCGATATAGACCAGCTTCTTGCTTTCAGCGGCCTTCTTCAGGGCGTTGTCAAAGGAGCCATCGCTCCATTTGACACCTTCGGCGGGAGCGGAGAGCAGCACGGTAGAGAGCAGCAGCGCCAGCGACATGGTTTACCTCACAGATTATAGTTTTCGATTCACGGCCGGGACTCAACCGCTTAGATGATCAGCTTACCTGCCTGATCCTACAGCCACGGACACGCAGAGGCAATCCATCGCGTGTATTCGTTGACGTGTTTTTTCAGCTGTCCGAAGGCCTCAGAGTTTTCATCAGGGATCGCAGGCGGCGGGGCATCCCTCGATGCCCACGCAATTCGGACCAAGGGCGTGCGGACGGCCTCCCTGGAATAGATAGGCCAGGGAGGTGATCCCATCGGAAATATCTATCCGGCCATCGCCGTTGGAGTCCATGCCTGCCGGGCAGCCCGGCGGAACCTGGCCAAGGAAGAGGTAGCTGAAGAGCCCGATAGAGTCGCTGATATCGACATTCGCATCCTGGTTGAAGTCTCCCGGAACCTGCCCTCCGCCTCCAGTCGCTTCGGCCGTAGCCGGGGCTGAAGCCGCCGACTCGTTTCCAGCCAGGTCAACCGCCGTCACGGTGTATCGGTAGGAAACGCCGGTCTCCACATTGGTGTCGGAGAACAGGAACTCGGTGATCTCTGTCGCGAGCAGCTTTCCATCCCGGTAGATGTTGAAGGTCGCCAGGTCCTCGACGAGCTCCATCTCCCAGGTCAGCTCGATGGAGCCGGCCTGGGCGAAGGCCTCGAGAGCCGTGGGCGGGGGGGGAGGAAGGTCGCCGGCGTTTTCAGCCGTCACCCGCAGGACGAAGTTCCCGACGTTGGCGTTGAAGCCGTGAACCAGGATGAAATAGACCTGGTCGTTGAGAACCTCCCAGGTGACGGTGGATTGCAACCCGCAGAAGTCGTCGTTGGACCCTGTGCAAAACGGCGCATCGCAGCTCCCCTCAAAGATGCTCAGCCGTGTGTCGTAGTCGCTGCCGCAGGTCTCTGCGGTCAAGGTGAATCCATTGAGCCCCTCGACCATGTACCAGAGCCCCGGCGCGGAGCTGGCTCCGCAGATGCTGTTTTCCGCGTCCGGGCGCGCCTCGCTGAAAGTTTGTCCTGTGATCTCGGCGACTCCATTGATGAGCTCCAATTCGAGCGCTCCCGAACAGAGATCGTTCTCCTGCATGTCGCAGGCATCGCCGAGGCCATCTCCATCGCGGTCCGACTGATCGGCGTTCGCTTCCGTGGGGCAGTTGTCCTCTTCATCCGGGATTCCATCATTGTCCTGGTCGCCTTCGGCGGGGGGCAGCTGGGCGGTGATGGCGAGGAGATAGTTGCCCGCGCTGCTTGCGAAGCCGTGTACCAGCACGAAGTAGCTGAGCCCCTTCTCGGTATTCCAGCTGACCCTGGATTGCAGGGCGCAGGCATCGTCGTTCTGGGTTACGCAAAGGGGCGCTGTGCAGTCGCCATCGAAGATGCTCAGCCGGGTATCATAGTTGCTGCCGCAGGTCTCGGCCCACATAGTCCGACCGTTGCCGATGACCTCGAACCAGACCCCCGGCGCGGTGCTGGCGCCGCATTCAGCGGTCTCGGGATCGGTCGTGCCGGTGGTTGTCGTTCCGGAAGCGTTCGCGGTCAGTATGGCTCCGCCATTTCCATCGATAGCCTCGACGAAATCCAGCAGGGCCGCGTCAAGACAGAGGTCATTGGGAGGTACATCGCAGGCATCTCCAATGCCATCCCCGTCTTCATCCTCCTGCCCGGGATTGGCTGCGTTTGGACAATTGTCATTGTCGTTTGCTAACCCGTCGATGTCCGGATCCCGTCCATCTTCGAAGAAGACCCTCAATGAGTAGGCTCCAGCCTCAACGGCGTTGAGGCCGTGAACGAGGATGAAGTAGGTCAGCCCCTCAGCGGCCTCGAATCGGACCCGGGCGTCATCTCCACAGAGATCATCGTTGCTCACCACGCAGCTCAGTTTTTCGCACTCGCCTCTGAAGATGCTCAGGCGCGAGTCAAAAACGCTGCCGCAGGTCTGGGCGTATACCGGCCGCCCGGTTCCCCGCAGGCCGTACCAGACCCCGGGCGAGTTACTCGGCCCGCAGCCGGCATCCTCGGCTCCATCGGTTGCTCCGTTCGCGGTGTCGCCCTGGGCGGCGAACGGAATTCCGGATTCAAGGACGATGAGCTCGGCATTCTGGCAGAGGTCATTTTCCGGTTGCGCGTCGAGCACTCCTGGCGAGATACAGCAGGCGAGCAGGACGCAGATAACTGGAAGGCTCGGTAAAGCTCGAATACCCATCACAGGCTCCTTCTCTGGGAATTGATTTGTTTCAGCAGGAGCCTCTATTTTACCAAGTGATTTTTCTGTTCGCACTCTTGTTGAGAATGCCGGGGCATAAAAAAAGAGAGGCCCGGATCCCTTGGGATCCGGGCCTCTCAGGTGACAAGGAGCGCTCTCGCGTTCCCCGTTACAGCGCGCTGTTATTCAGCACAGGTCGCCGTGTCACACCCTTGCGCCAGGTCGCCAGCGTCCGTGCTGCGACCACAGGCCGAGGGAGCCGGGTGGTCAGCACCACCGAGGAACAGCCACCTCAAGGTGTAGCTGGGGTCGGAGATGTTGACGCTTCCGTCCTGGTTGGCGTCGGCAGCCGCCAGGCATGGCGGGTCGCCGCCACCGAGGAACAGCCAGTTCAGCGTGGCGCTCGGGTCGGAGATGTTCACAGTTCCATCTCCATTGGAGTCGCCGCGGGCGAACGGACCGATACCCGGATCGACAGGCGTAGCCTCTACAGCGCTCGAAGCATCCGACTCGTTACAGGAGTCAGAGGCCGTGACGGTGTAGCTGTAGGAGGTGTCGTTAACGGCGGTGTCGTCAACATAGGAACTCTCGGTGAGTCCCGAAGCCAACTCGGCGCCATCTCTGCTGACGGTGTAGCTGGTCAGATCAGCGGCAGCGCTGTCATTCCAGTCGAGGCTGACCTGGCTGTCGCCCTCGACGGCCGCGAGGCCGGAAGGAGCTGCAGGAGCTTCGACATCGGAACTGACACTGTAGCTGGTCGAACCAAGGCTCGGCCTGTAGGTCTGGCCTCTCCAGGTGACAACCGACTGTACCGGGCGTCCGCCTCCGACAAGGCCGTTGACGACCTCGAGGCTGACGGTTGCGGCATCGGCGCCATCAGGATTGGTGCTTTCGACAGTCACCGTAGCGACTGAGGAGCTGCCATCGGCGGCCAGCGAAACAGGCTGAGTGAAGGAAAGGATGACGGCCGTAATGGCTCCATCGTTTCCATCTCCGGAGGTGAGCTCGGAGAGCTCGAAGCCACCGTCAATCAGGCCGCCGGCATCGGTGCCATCGGTCGAGATCGCGGTGATCGAACCGCCGCTTGCGGCAACGCCCAGCGAGTAGCTCTGGGCTCCCTCGTCGGAGGGGTTGGCGCTGGTCACGAGGACGACATCGACATCAGCCGAACTGGCATCTCCGGCGCAACCGCCGCTTTGGTCGGCAGCGTCGCCGAAATCGTAAGCGAAGGTTGGGTTCGGAGCCGCAGCCGCACCAAGCTCATACAGAGTGATGTTGGCGACTTCCTGGTCGGCCGTGGCGCCACC
>CAJWMA010000355.1 GCA_913042995.1 uncultured bacterium
GAGGATGGTGTTGAATTTGCCGAGGTCACGGAGCTTGAGAGGGCCGACCTGCCCGAAGAACGCCTGGTGGTAGCCGGCGGGGATGGAACGATCAACTCGGCCCTCGAGTGGCTTTACTCAAGAGAGGGAACCTGCCCGGTGGGTCTTCTGCCGGCTGGAACGGCGAATTGCCTGGCCACCGGGATGGGGCTGCCTGCAAGCGCCGCGGAGGCTTGCGAGATAGCTTTCCGCGGGACAGGCAGAAGAGCGCTGGACATTCTGACCTACCAGGTGCCGGAGGAAGACCGGAAACGGGTGATTCTACAGTCAAGCAGTCTTGGGCTTCCATCCAATGTCGGGGTGAGCTACGAGCGTCTCCGGCAGAAATGGTTGTTCCGGATGTTGTTTCGAGTGCTGGGCAACAGCAGCTACAACCTGCTCGCCATGCTCGAGATCTTTTCCCAGAGAAAACGGGAGCGCCGCAAAGAGCCGGTTTTGAGCATGAAGGTGGTTTTTCCGCCCGAGGAGAACAAGCCGGATTTTGAGGGCGATGTGCTGGCCTTCTTTCTCCACAACGAGGCCACCATTGGCGGCGACCTGGTGCCTTGTCCAAAGGCGCTCATGGATGACGGCCTGATGGACCTCTGCATCTTCAGAAGCTCCCAGAGCCACTCCTACCTGGGGATGTTGAGAAAGCTTGGCAAGGGCCGCCATCTTGAAGATGAGGATGTCGTGTATTATCAGCAGACCGCCGGTCCGCTCCAGGTGTCGCTTTCCTTCAGCCAGCCGTTCAATTCAGATGGAGACATCTGGCTGGAGAGCGCCGAGTTTGAGTTCGTTCTCGATCCGGCCCGCTTCGAGATCTGCGTTCCCGGCTGACGTGCCGCGCCGCCTTTCATCTGGCAATCGGCCCACAGCCAAAGTAAACACTTAGACATGAGCAGGAATGGAGAAAACGATTCCAGGTTCGAGCGCAGGCTCGAGGTGGCCGAGAGGGCCCTTGTGGCTGCGGCTGGACGCAAGGCCCATACGCTCTACGAGGGGCGGAAGGTCGCCCATCGGAGCTGTGGAATCGCCCTCGCCGAAACCTTCGGGTTGCCCCCGTCGCCCTACCAGGCTCTTCGCAAGGGCGGGATCACGGGGGAGGGGGGCTGCGGCGCGATCAAGGCCGGCGAGCTGGTGCTGGGAGAGCTTCTCGGCGATCCGAATCCCACCGGCCCGGTTACCGATGAGCTGCGCCGGGCCGCCGCGCATTACCGCAGGCTCTGGGATGAGCGGGTTGACTGCGGTCCGGGGGGCGCCTGCGGCAGCATCGTCTGTAACGACCTGACCTCGGTTTTCGAAGACTTCATGGGGGAGCCGCGGCAGAAGTTCTGTACGAGTATCGCGGCAACGGTTGCCGAAATCGTCGCCGAGATCCTGGTTCGGCTCGATGCGCTCGATGAGATCACGCCCATAGCCGGTCTTGAAGAAGACCCCACGGCGAACAAAGAAGGCTGAGTCTCAGGCGATGACCTGGTCGATGACCTTCCCGGCCACGTCGGTCAGGCGGAAATCCCGCCCGCTGAAGTGGTAGGTGAGCCGCTCATGGTCCATGCCCATCAGGTGCAGGATCGTCGCATGGACATCATGAACCGATGTGCGGTCAACCGCGGCGTGATAGCCCACCTCATCCGTTTCGCCATGGCTCGTTCCGCCCTTGATGCCGCCGCCGGCCATCCACATCGTGAAGCCGAAGGGGTGATGGTCGCGGCCGCCGCCGCCCTGCTTCTGAGGCGTTCGGCCAAACTCGCCGCCCCAGACAACCAGGGTTTCATCCAGCAGCCCGCGTTGTTCGAGGTCCTCGAGGAGCCCGGCCATCGGCTGATCGGTGGCGGCGCAGTGTTTGTTGTGGTTACCCGTGATGGAGCCGTGGGCGTCCCAGTTGTTGTCGCCGTGTCCGCCTCCTGAGTAGAGCTGAACGAAGCGGACGCCACGCTCGACGAGCCGTCTCGCCATCAGGCATTGGGTGCCAAAGTACTGTCCCGGCTTGCCGCGCTCGATGCCGTAGAGCTTGCGGGTGGCCTCGCTTTCGCCCTTGAGATCAAGAGCCTCGGGAGCCGCCGCCTGCATCCGGTAGGCGAGCTCAAAGGATTCGATGCGCGCCTCGAGGGCGGCCTCGGCGGGATGCCGCTCACGGTGGCCGCGATTGAGGCGAGCGGCGTAGTCGAGCAGCTGGCGTTGGCGCCCCTGGTCAAGTTTTCCGGGCCGGCTGAGGTTCAGGATCGGTGTTCCCTTGGAACGTACCGGGGTGCCCTGGAAGGCGCCCGGAAGGAAGCCGGAGCCCCAGTTGGGCGCTCCGCCGATGGGCCCGCCGCGGTAGTCGTACATTACCACGAAGCCGGGAAGATCCTGGTTGTGGCTTCCCAGCCCGTAGGTAACCCAGGATCCGAGGCTCGGGAAGCCCGTGCGGATCTGGCCGGTGTTGAGCTCGAAGAGGGCCGGCGCGTGGCTGATCGAGTGACCATAGACCCCGCGGAGCATCGCTGTCTTGTCGATAACGCGGGCCAGGTTCGGATAGCGGTCCGAGACCCAGTGTCCGCTCTCTCCATGGCGTTCGAATTTGTAGGGTGAGGGGAAGAGGCCTCCGCTGGAGCGCGCGCCCTTGGTGTCGACGGACTCGGAAACCTTCTTGCCGGCGAATTTCTTCAGGGCCGGCTTGTGATCGAAGAGGTCGATATGGCTTGGCCCGCCGTACATGAAGAGGAAGATGACGCTCTTGGCCTTGGGGGCGAAGTGTGCCGGGCGAGCGGCCAGTGGCGACAACGCGGAGCCCCCGGCATTCGCCAGCAGGCCCTGGTTCGAGAGCAGCCCCGCCAGGGCGAGGGAGCCAAAGCCGCCGCCGGCTCGCGAAAGCAGCTCGCGGCGACTTGGACGCCAGGGGTGATGGTTGGCGTTAATCGACATAGATAAACTCGTTGAGCGTAAAGAGAATGTGGCAGAAGTTGGCGATGCTCTGCCCCTCGCTTTTGAGCAGATCGAGGCTGAGCTCGAGCTCAGCCTCGGTCGGCTCGCGGGACAGTGTCAACCAATAGGCCTCCTCGACGGCTGCCCGCGGGGCCTTGTCTTCCAGTTTCGCCAGCCGGGCGGCGAAGTGCTCGGCCTGCTTGCGGACGAAGTCGTTGTTCAACAGCAGCAGGGCCTGGGTCGCGACGGTGGTTTCTTCGCGGACGCCGCGGCTCGTCATGGCATCGGGGACATCGAAGGTCTCGAAGAAGGGTACCCGCATCGAGCGGCGCATGAAAACGTAGATGCTGCGCCGCCAGGTTCTGGGTCCGTCCTTTACATTGGTGGGCCATTTGTTCGTCGAGCCGGTCTTGATCGCATCGTTGGACACCCACGGCTTGATGCTTGGCCCGAAGAGCTGGCGGTTGAGCGTGCCGGCGGTGTTCATGATCGAGTCCCGCAGAATCTCCGCCGGCAGGCGCACCGGCTGGCGCCGCCAGAGCAGCTTGTTGTCGGGGTCGAGGTCGTGGCGCTCGCGGTCCCATTTGGTGTCCTGGCTGTACACCGCGCTGGTCATGATCAGGCGGTGTATTGGCTTCAGCCTCCAGCCTGCCCGGATCAGCTCCTGTGCGAGCCAGTCGAGCAGCTCGGGGTGGGTCGGCCGGTCGCCGACCCGGCCG
>CAJWMA010000356.1 GCA_913042995.1 uncultured bacterium
CGAATTAGACAGCACGAGATGGCCTACCGCATGCAGGCCTCCATCCCCGAGCTGATGGACCTCTCTAAAGAGGGCGCCAACACCTTCAAGCTCTACGGTGAAGAGGCCCGCAAGCCCGGCTCCTTCGCCGCCTGTTGTCTCAACGCCCGGCGCCTCGCCGAGCGTGGAGTTCGCAATATCCAGATATTCCATCGCGGCTGGGATGCCCACGGTTCCCTGCCCCGGGAGCATGAATCACAATGCAAGGATATCGACCAGGGCTCAGCGGCCCTCATCAAGGATCTCAAGCAGCGCGGCATGCTCGAAGACACCCTGGTTGTCTGGGGCGGCGAATTCGGCCGGACGGCCTATTGCCAGGGCGGTCTGTCGCGTAAGAACTACGGACGCGACCACCACCCGCGCTGTTTCACCGTGTGGATGGCCGGGGGTGGAGTCAAAGCCGGGATCACCTATGGCCAGACCGATGATTACGCCTACAATATCGTCGATGCGGATGGAAACACCCTGAGGCCGCAACCCACCAAGGATAAGTGGACCCCGGGAACCATGCACATCCACGATCTCAACGCGACGATCCTGCACCTTGTCGGCTTCAACCACAGGAAGCTGACCTATCGCTACCAGGGCCGGGATTTCCGCCTGACAGATCTCCATGGCCACGTCATCAAGGATCTGCTTGCCTGATTGGGCCAAAAAAGCCGGGATTCCGTACCTTTTTATCGCACCAGCGGCTCCGTTCCGGCTCCCAGGGAAACCTTAAACTTGAACAACCCGGCTCCAGAGAAGATAATCACCTCAGTACGAGACACTGTGATTTCATTCTCGCTCGAGGAGAGCCTTCATGAAACGCCGCCGCTTCCTGCAAACCAGCCTTGGTGTCGCGGGACTGTCACTGCCTGATTTTCTCGGCCTGCGAAAGCTCCAGGCAGCCGAGGGAACAGGAGTCGGCAGAGCGAAATCCTGTATCGTACTGTTCTGCTGGGGCGGCATCAGCCAGCTCGACAGCTGGGATCCGAAGCCGAACGCGCCAAAGGAAATTCGCGGCCAGTTCAAGCCGATCTCAACCGCGACACCGGGAATCCAGCTCTCCGAGCACATGCCGAAGATCGCCCGGCACACAGAGAAGCTCGCCATCGTGCGCTCGGTGCATCATGGAAGCCCCGCCCACGGCAGGGCCATGTACTGGAATATGACAGGACGCCCGCCTCCGCAGCGCGCCCTGGCGGCGAATCTCCCGCCATCTCCCGATGACTGGCCCTCGATGGGCGCGGTGGTATCCAAGTTCAGGAAGGCTCCCACTGGTCTGCCGCCGACGGTTCGCCTGCCCTATCCCCTGGTTGACAACGGCACCCTCCAGGCCGGGGAGTACGGCGGCTGGCTCGGGATGAAGTACGACCCCATCGTGATCTCAACGAAGAACGGCAAACCCTTCGGAGGAGTTTCCCGTGGTCTCGGCGCTGCCAATATCGATCCCACCCTGACGACAGGAGAGGACAGGCTGAAGAAACGCCTCGGCCTCCTGCGTGACCTCGAAGCGGGCCTTGCAAGGAGCCCGGGCACTGACCAGTTTGACCACTCCCGCGGCCTGGCTGTCGATATGCTCGAAAACCCCAGGGTCCAGGAAGCCTTCAAGCTGGAGAAAGAACCTGAAAAAATCCATCGCTCCTATGGCGGACATATCTGCGGCAAGAGCATGCTCCTGGCTCGCAGGCTCATCGAGGCCGGGGTGCCTCTTGCTACCGTGGTCTGCGCGGCGGGCGACCTGAACGGCTCCAAGGGAGATCACTGGGACACCCACGGCGATGGCTTCAACCGGCTCAAGAACACCATGCTGCCGGTCTTCGATGGCAGCGCCTCGGCTCTCCTGGCAGATCTCCAGGAGCGAGGTATGCTGGATGAAACCCTGGTCGTCTTCCTCACCGAGTTCGGCAGGACCCCCAAGGTCAGCAACAACGGCGGACGGGATCACTATCCGAGCTCCTACTCGGTCGCCTTCGCCGGGGGCGGAATCCAGGGAGGGCAGATCTATGGAAAGTCCGACAAGATCTCCTCGAAGCCCATCCACAAGGCCTGCGGGCCAGCCGAGCTGCATGCGACGATCTACGAGGCGCTGGGGATTCCCCCTGATACGCACATCCACGACCGTCTCAACCGCCCCTTCCCCATCGCCGATGGTGAACCGCTGCCCCTGTTCTCCTGAGGGCCGTTTTTCCGGGAAGATCCGGCTCGGCGTTCGCATAGGCCAACACCTTTTCGCGGCGCTGCTGTATACTCAGGTTCGGGTTTGACCCTGAAAAGACCAGGCGCGATGGAACCAACAACGCTGGAGGGACCGGAGCTATGCGGCGGATTTACTTCATCGGATGTCTCTACCTTGCCGTACACGCTGGAGGCGGTCTCCTCAAAGGACAGGACTCCCCCCCTGGCAAGAAGCCATTCTCCTTCACCCGCCTCACTGCCCACTGGGACGAATACAGCAGTGATGGTTACCTCAAGTTCCTCGACGAGGTAAAGCCCGAGGTCGCCCAGGTCGGCTTCTGGGGCGCGCACTTCTGGAGTCTCTCGGCCACCCCGCACGGCAAGGGTTATCCCGCGCACTTCCCGGTCCAGGGACACAAAGAATGCTCTCAATGGCTTGCGAATCTGAACAGCGCGATCCACCAGCGCGGCATCAAGGCGCTGGGGCACTTCAACGTCATCTTCCTCGTCGGCGACATCGATTCCGAAAAGGGCCCCCGGGGATTCTTCAAGTTCTACAAGGATCAATGGGACGAGGCCGAGCTCGGCCCCAAACCGGTAAAAGATCCCACCGAGTTGCTCGAAAGAAACCGTGATGGAAGCCTGCTCTCCCAGAAGGGCTACAGCATCGGAGGCATGAAGGAATACTGGGGCTGCCTGAGAAACCCCCACTGGAGAGCGGTGCTCAAGGCGTGGGTCCGCTTCGCCATCCGCAGGGGCGTCGATGGTTTTGTCATCAACTACTTCTACCGCCATGACTGCCATTGCGCGCACTGCGTTTCCGGATTCAAGAGTCACCTTGCGGGACGCTACGATAAAAAAGAGCTGGCGAAAAACTTCGGGATAGCCGACCTCGAAAAACACACCTTTGAAGAGATCGGGTCCTGGCATTCCCCGAAAACCTCTACCCTTCTGCAACGAGAAGCCTTGCGGTTCTCCCAGGTCAGCAACAAGCAGGCCTTTGACGATGTCTTCGTCAAGTTCGGCCGCGGCCTGAAACCGAACCTGATCCTGGCCCAGTGGAATCATATCGGCGATTTTTCCCAGATTAACGGGGATGAGAAATGCATGCTGCCGGGCGAGCTCTGGTCAAGCGACGAGGACTACCTCTGGTACAGCCTCGGCGGCTCGGCGAACTTTACCCGGCTGAAGGACGGTTTTCTCGGAGAGGGAACCCTGCAGGCGCGCTATATCCGCGGCGCCTCCGGCGACAAGACCTACACCCTCGGAAAATACGAGAGCGTGAGAATCCGGGCTTCGATCGCTGAGCTCGCCGCCAACGGCGGCGCTCCGATGGGCTTCTACACCAGGGTGAAGGACCCCGAGGCGCGCAAGGTCATCACCTCCTACTACGGCTTCCTCCACCAGCATGACGATCTCTACCATGACAACACCTCGCA
>CAJWMA010000357.1 GCA_913042995.1 uncultured bacterium
AGGCCTCCAGCGGCTCGACCAGCATCGCCCTGGCAATGACCTGCGCCCAGATGGGGCTCGAATTCATCGCCGTCATGCCCGAGGGCGTGAGCAGAGAGAGACAGCTGACCATCAGAGCCTACGGCGGCGAGGTCATCCTGGTTCCGGCGGAAGAGGGCATCCACGGCGCCCTGCTCAAGGCGGGCGAAATCGCCGAGGATTCCGACGCTCTCTACACCCGGCAATTCGAAAACCCGGACAATGCCGAGGCGCACCGGGTCTGGACCGGGCAGGAGATACTCAAGCAGATACCGGGAGGAACCGTTGATGGGATCGTCAGCGGAGTAGGAACGGGCGGCACGATTGTTGGCCTCTATTCGGCCTTCGCTGAGGCCGGCTGCGAGGTCACGCCTTTCGCCGCTCGCCCGGTGCGCGGTTCAGCGGTACGGGAGCTCGAATGCTGCAGCTTCAGCCCCTGCGTACCCGGCGTGGTGGAGGAGAGTGTCTCGAAGCTCTACAGCGAGGCGAAACTCGATGGCCTGGTCGAGCTCGACATCGCCGACGAGATAGTCTTCGATATCGCCCGTAAGCTCATCCGCCAGGGCTTCCCTGTCGGCCCGAGCTCCGGACTGAACTACGCCGCCTCGCTCAAAGCCCAGGAAAAGCTCGGACCCGGGGCCAGGATCGTCACCGTGATGCCTGACAGGATGGAGCGCTATTTCTCAACGGAGCTGTTTGATTCAATGAACGGGGAGAGCTGAAATGTCGAAGAAGATGCTCGCGGTGCGGAAGGTAGCAAGAGAACCCGGGCTGGTTGTTGACGAGATCCCCGTGCCGGTCCCCGGCAAAGAGGAGGTTCTCGTGGAGGTGCAGGCCGCTGGAATCTGCGGAACCGACCTGCACATCTGGAAGTGGGACAGCTGGAGCCGGCAGCGCATCAAGACCCCCCTGACCCTCGGCCATGAGTTCTCCGGGACGGTCGTCGAGGTAGGCTCAAAGGTGGAACATGCCCGGGTCGGTGACTTCGTCTCAGCGGAGTCTCATGTAACCTGCGGTATGTGTTACCAGTGCAGAACCGGACAGGCCCATCTCTGCCCGCGCACCCAGATACTGGGAGTCGATCGCGAGGGCGCCTTCGCTGAATACGTCTGCGTGCCTGAAAAGGTCATCTGGCAAAACGACCCCGGCAAGATCTCCCCGGAGATAGCCGCCCTGCAGGAGCCTTTTGGCAACGCCGTCTTCGCCACCTTGAACCAGGACATCACGGGCAAGAGCGTGGGGATCCTGGGCTGCGGCCCGATCGGGCTCTTCAGCGTCGGCATCGCCAGGGCCAGCGGCGCCTCGCATGTCTTCGCCAGCGACCTCAACGAGATCCGGCTCGCTCTCGCCACGGAGATGGGAGCGGATGCGACCTTCAACCCCGCCGGCGGAGGCGATATGGTCGACGATCTCATCGAAGCCAACGAGGGCCGCGGACTCGATGTCGTCCTCGAGATGAGCGGCTCGCCGATCGCGATCAACACCGCCTTCCGGTCCGCCCGCAATGGCGGCACCGTGGTGCTCTTCGGAATCCCGTCCGACCCGGTAGAAATCGACATCGCCGAGAACATGATCTTCAAAAATCTCCAGGTTACGGCCTTGAACGGGCGAAGGATCTTCGACACCTGGTACAAGACGCGCTGGCTGCTGGCAAATAAGGTGGTCGACCTCTCGCCCCTGATTACGAGGACCATCGGGTTCGAGGAGGTCAACGAATGCATGCCGATGCTGGCGGAAGGCAACGCCTGCAAGCTGGTCCTGCTGCCGAACCATCGCTCACCCGCGGGCGTGGAGAAGACCGAGGGCCTCTCGGAGATAGATGACTCCTCTACCCAGGGAACCGTAACCCATAGATGACGGAGGACCGGAAATGTACGGAAACATGGGAGAAGCCCTGAGGAGAGATCTCCAGGAGCTGCGTGATGCCGGGCTCTACAAGGAGGAGCGGATCATCCGGTCAAAGCAGGACGCCCTGATCGAGGTGGAGCACCCGCCGGGCTCCCCCCCGCGGAAGGTGATCAACTTCTGTGCCAACAACTACCTTGGTCTCTCGAGTCATCCGGCCGTCATCGAGGCCGCGCGTGAAAGCCTCAACGAGCGGGGCTTCGGAATGAGCAGTGTTCGCTTCATCTGCGGCACCCAGGACCGCCACAAGCTGCTCGAGACCCGGCTGGCTGAATTCCTCGGGACCGAGGACTCGATCCTATACGCGGCCTGCTTCGATGCCAACGGCGGCGTGTTCGAGCCCCTGCTCTCGGAGAAAGACGTCATCCTCACCGACCAGCTCAACCATGCCAGCATCATCGACGGGATCCGGCTCTGCAAGGCCCGCCGAGCGATCTACAAACACGCCGACATGACCGACCTCGAAGAAAAATTGAAGGGCGCCTCGGATGCCCGCTACCGGCTGATCGCCACCGACGGCGCCTTCAGTATGGACGGCGCAATCGCCCGACTCGACGAGATCTGCGACCTCGCCGACCGCTACGATGCCCTGGTCATGGTCGATGACTGCCACGCCACCGGCTTCCTCGGCCCCAGGGGCCGGGGCTCGCACGAATACCGCGGCGTCATGGGGCGAATTGACATCATCACGGGCACCTTCGGCAAGGCTCTCGGGGGAGCCTCCGGGGGCTTCGTCTCCGGGCGCCGGGAGATCGTCGAGCTGCTGCGGCAGCGGTCGAGACCTTACCTCTTCAGCAATACGCTGGCCCCGTCCATCACCGGCGCCACCCTCAGGGTGCTCGATCTGCTGGAAGAGTCGACCAGCTTGCGGGACAAGCTCGAGGCCAACACCATTCGCTTCCGTACGGCGATGACCGAGGCGGGCTTCCAGATCAAGGAAGGCGACCATCCCATCGTCCCCATCATGCTCTATGACGCGCACCTGGCCCAGGCCATCGCCTCGGAGCTCTTCGATGAGGGAATCTACGTCATCGGATTCTCTTTCCCTGTGGTACCAGAGGGGGAGGCGAGAATTCGCGTGCAGCTATCGGCCAGCCACGACCCTGACCAGGTTGACCAGGCCGTCGCGGCCTTTACCCGTGTAGCTGAACGACACGGCGTCCTCTCCTGATCGGACAGAATTCAGGGTCCGCCGCAATCGTAGCCATCGGCTGTCGGATCCAGCCCGGGCTCGGGAAAAGGCGCGGCGGGGCTCGAGCCGTCACGGAACAGGAAGCTCAGGGCGAGAACCGGATCGGTCAGCTGCAGGATTCCATTGTCATCCACATCCCCATGATCTTCGCAGGTAAGGATCTCGCTGCCCTGGAAAAGATAGAGCAGGGTCGCGACCGGATCGGAGATGTCAAGTCGACCATCCCGATTGGTGTCACCGCGGACAAAGAGCTCGGGGCCTCCCCCGAGTGAAGCCCTGGCGCTCTCTGCCGGGCCTTCTCCCTCCGGAACAAAACCAGCATCCCGGGTCATGACGAGCTTGTCGATCGACAGCCCGCTCTCGCGAATCCACATGGAGAGGTAGTGGACCCCGGGTTCCGAGACCGTCAAAACCTGGGGCTCATCGCGTCGCGAATTCCCGGACCAGCCAAAGCCTGACTCGTCGACGATAAACTCCTGGGCATCACGGCTTGCGCGGCCGGCCCCGTCGAGCGCGAGATG